>NZ_AP026560.1:597500-822500 GCF_025997855.1 Deinococcus aetherius | reverse complement strand
CCTGATGTTCCAGGAGGGCCGCCGAGGATCGCTGGGAGCGGACGCCGATCACCTGGACCTCATTGGGCGCGGGCATCATCGGCGGGAAATGCCACCGCTCCTCCCTCTCCGCCTGCTAGTCGGTGTGCTCCTCTCCCTGCCGCTGACGGCTTGTTCAGGAGCACAGGGGCTGGCGGTCGAACGGGTAACGGCCGGAGGGAGGCTTTACACGGTGGCGGTGGTCGATCTCCGGCGGGACACTCTGCGGCTGCACTGGAAGAATCCGGCGACGGGCGGAACCTACGGCAGCTTCGAGCGGGTGCGTGAGCAGCTGGGCCGGGAGGGGAAGCGGATACTCTTCGCCACAAACAGCGGCATCTATGCCCCGGGTCTTCGCCCGCTGGGGCTGCACGTCGAGGACGGGCGAACGCTGGTCGGCCTCAACAACGCGCGCTCAGGCGGGAACTTCGCGCTGCTGCCGAACGGTGTCTTCTGGGTGAAGGGCGAGCGGGCGGGTGTGACGGAGACCGGGGCCTACCGTCGCCTGGGCATCTCGCCGACCTACGCCACACAGTCGGGGCCGTTGCTCGTGCAGGGGGGCCGTCTGCACCCCGCTTTCAACCGGAGCGGCACCAGTTTCAAAGTCCGCAGCGGGGTAGGCGTTTGCCGGGATGGTCGGGTGCGCTTCGTGGTGAGCGCAGGGCCGGTGAACTTCCATACCTTCGCGCTGGTGTTCCGCGACACGCTGGGCTGTCCGGACGCGCTGTACCTGGACGGCAGCATCAGCGCCTACGCGACGCCGGGCACCGATACCCAGTTCACGGACTTCGCGGGCATCTGGACTGTGAGCCGCTGAGCGTCCGCCCAAGGCCCGTCACGGCCGCACGGTGAGGTTGACCACACTGAGGGGCTCAGCGCCGGGGGCACCGATGGGGCGGACCTCGTAGGTGACGGTGCCCGCGCCGGGTCTACTCTGATAGCTCCAGCCGCAGGACGGGTCGAGGAGGATGTCCTGGTTGCCCACGACGCGGCCCGCGCGCAGGACGGTCACGCGGTAGCCCTCGCCCTGGCCGGCACCGCCGAACCGAAAGGGCTCGCGGACGGTCTGCCCGTCGGTGATGCTCAGGGTGTACTCGCGGTCACAGCCCCCGGCGGCCGGGAGCGCGCCGAAGTCGTCCACCGTCACGTCCACCCGGCCGAGTTCGGTGGCGTCCTGCGCGTACACGGCGTAGGTGTGAGGGCCCGGGCTGGGGCTGGGAACGTTCAGGCTCCAGGCCCCGTCGCCGCCCACCGTCACGCTGCCGAGGCTGGTGTCGTCTTCGAGGATCTGGAGGCTGTCTCCGGGCGTGCCGCTGCCGCGCAGGGTGAAGCTGCCTGCGGGCAGTTGCGCGCCCAGGGCGGGTTCGGCGATGGCGAAGGCCTCGCTCGGCGGGGCGGTGGGACCGGTGGCGAGAGGTGCTTCCGGGCTCTCCCCGGGGTCGGCGGTGGTCTCGGAGCTGACCCCGGCAGTCACGTTGACCCTCAGTTCCCCGCTGGTGGTATCGCCGCTGCCGCGAACGGTGTAGGCGTGCTCGCCCAGAGTGGGCTCGGGAAGCGTGACCTGCCAGGTGCTGTCAGCGCCGACCCGGGTGGAGGCGACCTCCAACCCGCCGTCCTCGACCGTCAGGGTGTCGCCCGGGCGGCCCGTGCCGCGCAGGGTGAGGTCCCCGAGGGGAAGGTCGGCCCCAGGGGCGGGGCTGCTCACCGTGATCCCCTCGCCGACGGCCCCGGCCGCCCCGAGGGCGGGGGTCGGCGCCGGGCGCGACCACAGGAAGTAACCCCCGCCCAACAGCAGGAGCAGCACCGGGATCAGCCACCAGGGGCCCCCCCGGCGCCGACGCCGTGCGGGAGCCGGGGAGGGGGCCGCCGGGCGGGGCGGGGCAGCGGTGGTTTCCGGGGAGACGGAGGCTTCCCCCGTGTCCGGATTGAGCAGGGACCCGAGCCCGGACAGGTCCGCCGGGAGGAGGGCGGGGAGGTGGGGCCCCAGCCCCCCGAGCAGGGCGCTCAGGCGCCGCGCGTCGAGGCCCCCCGCCCGGGCACGGCGAACGAGCAGACCCAGCACGAGGGGGGTGAGCAGGGCGAGCAGCCTCCCGGCGCTCTCCCCCGGGCCGCCGAGGGCCGCGCCGAGCCGGGCCCTCACCCCGTCGGGGTTGCCGAGCAGGGGGCCGAGCAGCCCCCGCCCCTGCCCCTCGATCTGGGCGACCCGGGCGGGGTCGTCGAGCAGGTGGGGGTTGAGGGCGCCGCCCGCGTCCATGAGCCGCTCGAAGTCGCTGCCGCGAGCGAGCAGCACGCCCGCCGCCGCCTCGCTGCGGCCCTTGCGGGCGATGGCGCCCAGGACGACGGGCAGCGCGGCCAGGGTGGCCCGCGCTGCCGAGGCCCCGCCGAACCCCGCCAGCGTGCCGAGGCGGGCGGCGGTGTCCCCCCCCAACTCCGCCCGCAGCCCCCCGATCAGATCCTGGGCGGAGAGCCCTCCCCGTGCGGGCCCCTGGGGGCCGGGAGCCGGGTCCGACAGGTAGGGCGCACCCGGCACGGCGGACACCACCAGTCGAGCGCCGTCGGCGGAGGGAGTGACGTGGTCGGTGGCCGTCCCCTCCACCGGCTGCCCGGCCAACATGCCGCGCGCACCAGGGAGGCTCAGCACGAGGGGGAGCGCCAGGTGCAGGAGGTGCCCCACGGCCGCCGGGTTCGCCGTGCCCGTCACCCGCCGCGCTATGGCCTCCGCCCGGGGGCCGAGCAGGGCGGGGCCGAGGAGTTGCCCGGCGCGCAGGAGGGCCGCCGCTCCTCCGGGACCGCCCAGCGCCGCCTCGACACTCGTGAAGCGGGGGAGGTTCTGGACGGCTTCCGCGATCCGGCGCTCGCCCTCGGGCGTGCGGGCGTGGTCGGCGAGCGCGGCGCGCAGCAGGGGTAACCCTTCCCGCAGGACGCGCTCGGCCTCGGCGGGCCCCAGCCCGGCCTCCCGCCCCAGCCGCCCGGCCTCCGCAGGACTGAAATCCGTGTGCCACTCCTCTGAACCGTTCATTCCACCTCCTGAGCAGTCCTTCGGCCCGTTACCCTCCACCCTACGCGTCCCGGGGCCAAGCCGTGTCCACAACTCCAGGCAACGCCAGCCACTTCCCGGGGTCCACTTCACCCTCCAGAGGTGGTCAGGCGGCAGGATGAGGGGCATGGCCCCGGACCACGACGTTCAGCCCCACCCGACCTCCCCCACCCGGCGCAACATCGGCGGCTCCTCGCCCTGGGAGGGAGTGGTCGGCTACTCGCGCGCCGTGCGGGTGGGCAACGTGATTCACGTCGCGGGCACGACCGCCACCGTGAACGGCGAGGTCGTGGCCGTCGGGGACGCCTACGGGCAGACACGGGTGGCGCTGGAGATCGTCGCGCGGGCGCTGGAGGCGGCGGGGGCGGGGCTGGAACACGTCGTCCGCACCCGGATGTACGTGACCGACATCGGGCAGTGGGAGGCGGTCGGGCGGGCGCACGGGGAGGTCTTCGCCTCCATCCGCCCCGCCGCGAGCATGGTGCAGGTCGCGGCTCTGATCGACCCCCGGCATCTGGTGGAGATCGAGGCCGAGGCCATCGTGCCGGAGGGGACGTGAGCGCCGTTTCTCCTCCCACCCACCTCCTCGGGGCCGCACCGCCTGCGGTCACCCGCCTGGGGCTCGGTCTTGCCGCGCTCGGGCGGCCCGGGTACATCAACCTGGGACATGGGGACGACGTGGGGACGGACAAGGACGTGGACGCCATGCGGCGACGGGCCTGGGAGGTCCTCGACGCGGCGTGGGGGGCGGGCGTGCGGTACCTCGACGCGGCGCGCAGCTACGGTGAGGCCGAGGATTTTCTGGGCGGCTGGCTGCGAGAGCGGGGGCACGGGGCCGCCGTGGGCAGCAAGTGGGGCTACACCTACACGGCGGGCTGGCACACGGACGCCGAACAGCACGAGGTCAAGGACCATTCCCCCGCCACCCTGAAGCGGCAGTGGCCCGAGACCCTGGCCGCGCTGGGCCGCCGACCCGACGTGTACCTCATCCACTCGGCGACGCTGGAGACGGGCGTGCTGGAAGACGGGCGGGTGTTGGCGCGGCTGGCGGCACTCGCGGGGGAGGGCGTGCGGGTGGGCCTGAGCACGAGCGGCCCCGCGCAGGCCGACACGCTGTGGCGGGCCCTGGAAGTCCAGGTGGACGGCGTGAACCCCCTGAGCGTGGTGCAGGCGACCTGGAACCTGCTCGAACCCTCCGCCGAGGGCGCGCTTGGAGAGGCCCACGCGGCAGGCTGGGGCGTGGTCGTCAAGGAGGGGGTGGCGAACGGGCGCCTGACCTCGCGAAGCTATCCCCCGCCCGCCCTCGCCGGGATCTGCGCCGACGTGGGCGCCACACCGGACGCGGTGGCCCTCGCCGCCGTCCTCGCACAGCCCTGGGCGGACGTGGTGCTTAGCGGGGCGACCACAACGGGACAGCTCCACAGCAACCTGCGCGCGGGGACGCTCCACCTCACGCCCGAACACCTGGACACCCTGCGCGGCCTCGCCCAGGCGCCGGGGGTGTACTGGCGGGAGCGGTCGGCGCTGCCGTGGACGTGAACGACCCGCCTGCGTGACCAGGTGGGCGGAGGGCGGACGGGAGGGGCGCGATGCTCAGGCGATCAAGCGGGTGCTGTGCAGGGCGGCCCGCTGCATCAGGATCAGGTAACCGGCGCTCTCATGGGAGAGGCGGCCCGCCGCGTGGAGGGCGCGTAGGGTCGGCAGGTGGTACAGCTCGCCGTCCTCCCCGCGCTCCATGTCGTTCGGGTCGAATGCGGCGAGCTTGAGGCCTTTCTTCGATTCATCCATACGCCCTCCCGACGCGCCTCAAAAATGAGGAGCTTCTTTAACCTTCCTGAAGTATTCACGCGCCGTCTTTCCAAAGCCTGACGGGGGGGAGAGAGACCTAGACGAGACCTCGTGCCCACCTCCAGGGAGACGGGATGGCTCATGGCCCGGCCCCTCGGTAGGGCAGAACGACGACAGGCCCGAAAGGGCAGCCGGGGATTCTCACTCCCAGCGGGCTTTCGGGGGGGCGGTCCTCCTAGAACCCTCGCCTCCCCACGTCCTCCCCGTCGGCGAGGGCTTGCAGGGCGGGGCGCAGCGCCGGGAGGTCCACCCTGGCCGTGTGCCACACGAGGGCGGGGTCGATGCCGAAGTAGTCGTGGGCGACGAGGTTCCGCACGTCACGGAGCAGGACCCACGGCACCTCGGGGTGGGTGTCCTGCACGGCCTGGGGGATGAATTTCGTCGTCTCGCCCAGCCGCGCGAGATTCCGCAGCACGGCGTCCCGGGTGCGCTCGTCGGCGAGGAAGGTGGTCGGGGTATGCCCGCGCGTGTAGGCGGTGACGCGGTCCACAGCGTCCAGCAGGTCGAACACCCGCCAGCGCCAACGCTTCGGACGGTGGGAGGGAAGGGGCGGCAGGCCGGAGTCGAGCACGTCCACGGCGTCTTCCAGGATCTCGCCGCGCAGGGGCGGCTTGAGGGCGCCTTCCGTCATCACGTCCACCCGGCGACGCAGGAGGTCCTCGAACACCTCCTTGGCGCGCATCAGGTCGAGCAGGCCCACCGCCCGGCCTGGGCCGAAGTCCACGAGGAGGTCGATGTCGGACGCCACCCCCGCCTCTCCCCGCGCCACCGAGCCGAAGACCCGCACCCGCGTCACGCCCGCCGCGCGCCACCGGGCCTCACCCTCACGCAGAACCCCGGCGACGGTGGGCAGGCGGAGGTCGGGAAAGAGGGGCGCGGGGGAAGGGGGCATCGGGGGACAGGATAGGGGCAGCGGGCCCCGGCCGTGGGGAGGATGCGCACCCCACGGTCCACCCCCGCCGTGTCAGGATGCTTCCCGGATGATCGTCGCCATTGGACACGACCTGATCGAGATCGAGCGCATCCGGGGCCTGCTTCGCCGGGAGGGGGACCGGGCGCTGAAGCTCTTCGCCCCCGCCGAACTCGCCTACTGCGCCCGGCTCGCCGACCCCGCCCCGAGTTTCGCGGCGCGCTTCGCGGCCAAGGAGGCCTTTCAGAAGGTGTGGCCGCGCCCCCACGGCTGGCGGGACGTATGGGTCGAGCGCGAGCGTACGCCGGACGGCCCCTTCCCCTTCGCCCCACCCGTGCTGGGCTTCTGCCCCGAGATCGCCCAGGAACTCGCGGCGCGCGGCTGGGTCGCCCACCTGACCCTGACCCACACCAAGGAACACGCCTCGGCGGTCGTGGTGCTGGAGGCGCGGTGATCAAACTGATCGCCACCGACCTCGACGGCACCCTGCTGCGCCCCGACCTGAGCGTGAGTGCGCGGACGCGGGCGGCCCTCGATGCGACGCGGGCGGCGGGAATTCACGTCGCTCCCGTCACCGCCCGGCAGCCGCGCGGGGTCAGGCGAGTCGCGGAGGCGGCGGGCTTCACCGACTACGCCCTGTGCGGCAACGGCGCGCACGGTGTTCATCTGGGGACGGGCGAGACGCTGTTCGAGGCTCACGTGACCGTTGCGGCGCAGCGGGCACTCGCGGAGGTCCTGGCGGCGCGGGTGCCGGGCGTCCTCTTCCTGAGCGTGCGGGAGCGGGGCGAGGTGTACGTGGCGCAGGAGGGGTACGCCGCCATTGCCCAGTTCAACGACCACAAACGCGAGCCTTTCGAGATGGGTCTTCATTCCCTAGACGACGTGCTCGCCGCCCCCAGCCTGAAGTTCATCGTGCGGCACGCGACCCTCACCCCGCGCGAACTGCTGGCCGAGGTGCGCGCCCTGAACCTCGGCGGCTTCGCGGTCACCCACTCGGGCGCGCCCTTCCTGGAAGTCCTCGCCGAGGGGGTCAGCAAGGCGTGGGGCCTCGCCCTCCTGTGCGGGCGGCTGGGAGTGGAGCGGGAGGAGGTGCTGGCCTTCGGAGACGCGCCCAACGACGCCGAGATGCTCGCCTGGACCGGGTGCGGCGTGGCGGTGGCGAACGCCCACCCGGAGGCGCTGGAGGCCGCCGACGAGGTGACCCTCTCCAACGCGGAGGACGGGGTGGCGGCCATGATCGAACGGTTAACGGGCCAATCGTCGGCGGGGTGACACCCGGGAGACGCGCGGGGCGCCTACGCTTGGGCATGAAGCCCTGGTTGCTGCTGGCCGCGCTGCTGGTCTGGGCGCCTCCCCCCGTTCTCGCCCGGACCGCGACGGTCCCGATCCCGGCACCGAGTACACCCGCCGAGCGCGAGGCCCTGACGCGGGGGCGGGCGCTCATCGCCGACTTCTACGCCCTGCGGCTCGAACGACTCTGGGGGGCCTTCACGACCGAGACCAAGGCGCAGTGGGGCAGCCTGGAGGCTTTCCAGGCCTTCCGCGAGGCGGGCGCGAGAACGTACGGGGCGGAGCGTCAACTTATGGCCGAGCGGACCTTCACGGACGCGGGCGTCACCTACTACGTCCGCAGCGCCACCTTCGAGCACGACCCCCGGACGGTGTGGGCCCTCGTCTTCGGCTTCGACGCGGTGGGCCGGGTGGGCTTATTTGGCATCGCCGCCCAGGGCGAGCAGGTGCCGGGGCGCATCGCGTTCTCCCCAGGGAACGTGAAAGACGCCCCCTGAGTCGGAGGCGTCCCTTCTTTCTCGACTGAAGTTCAGTCCGTAGCGGGTGCCGTGCCCTCGCGGCGTGGGGCGGGCGCCTTGCCGGCGAGGGGCCGTTCGGGCAGCGCGAGCGTGACGAGGAAGGCGAGGCCGACGAGCACGCCCGCGATCAGGAACACGTGGTCGATGGCGGTCGTCATGCCACCCCGCAGCGCCGCCAGGATGGGGCCGAAGAGATCGGAGGCGCCGAGCCGGGCCAGAGCTCCCTGAAGCTGACCCGCCGCCTCCGGGCTGGTGAGGAGGTTGGGGTTGGCGATGGCCTCCTGAAGGGGCGCGGGGAGCGCCTGGGCCTGCGCGGGCAACCGGGCCGCGAGGTTCTGCGCGAGCTGGGCGTTCACGAGCGCGCCGAAGAGGCTGACGCTCAGGGTGCCGCCGATCTGCCGGAAGAACTGGTTGCCGCCCGTGGCGCTCCCGAGTTGCCCCTTGGGCGCGGCGTTCTGCACCGCGAGGGTGAGCTGGCTATTGACCGGCCCGAGCCCGATGCCAAGAAGGACCATCAGCCCGACGGCAATCCACAGCGGGGTGGTCGTCCCCAGGGTCGAACTCAGGAACAGGGCGACGGTGGCGACGAGTGCGCCCGAGAGGATGAGCACCTTATACCGCCCAGTACGGCTCACCGCCTGCCCGCTGAGGGTGCTCGTCACGATCATCCCGAACATCAGGGGCGCGAGCGCCAGGCCGCTGCCACTCGCGGAGGAGGCCTTTACGCCCTGCATGTACAGCGGCAGGTACAGGATCGCCGCGTACATCCCCGCGCTCGTCAGAAAGCCCGCCAGCGAGGCGAGGGAGATCGCCGGGTCGCGCAGCAGCCGCAGGTCGAGGATGGGCCGCTCCTGCGCGCGGCTGTGCCAGCCGTACCACAGGCCGAGGACGAGGGTCGCCGCGAGCAGGCCCAGGATGCGGGGGCTGTCCCAGGCGTACGTGCCCCCACCCCACGAGAGCGCGAGCGTGAGGGTGATCACCGCCCCGCCGAGCAGGAGGGCGCCCAGAGCGTCGAAGTGCCCCTTGACCCCCGGGGCGGGCAGCCGGAAGAAACGCGCGATGAAAAACGCCGCGAGCACCGCGAAGGGCAGGTTCACGAAGAACACGCTCCGCCAGCCCAGGTGGTCGGTCAGGAAGCCGCCCACGAGCGGCCCCACCACGCTGCTCACGCCCCAGACGGCACCCGTGTAGCCCTGGTAACGACCGCGCTCGGCGGGGGTAAAGAGGTCCGCAATGGCCGTGAAGCTCATCGCCATCAGGGTGCCGCCGCCGATCCCCTGGAGGGCACGCAGGGCGATGAGCTGGCCCATGTCCTGCGCGAGGCCGAGCAAAACGCTCCCGAGGGTGAAGACGGCGATGCCCAGCAGCAGCAGCGGACGCCGCCCGTAGCGGTCGCTCACCGTGCCGACGATGGGAATGGTGATCGTGGTGGCGAGGGAGTAGGCGGTAAAGGCCCAGGCGTACAGGTGAAAGCCGCCCAAGTCGCTGATCACGCGCGGCATGGCGCTCCCCACCACGGTGAGGTTGAGGCTGCTCAGGAAGAGCACGGTCAGGATGCCCACGAAGGCGAGCGTCTTGTCGCGGGCAGAGAGGGTCAGAGCGTTCATGCCAGGGTCTCCTTCGTGGTCGGGGCGGGCTTCAGGTCAGCCTCCAGCGCCCTGAGTGCGGCCAGGGCGGCGCCGACGTGTTCAGCGGGTAGGGCCCCGAAGTGTGCGTCCACGATGTCCTGCGCGGTGGCGCGGGTGCGGCTGCGGGTCGCCTCGCCCAGAGAGGTCAGCCGGAGCCGTTGCCGCCGCAGGTCGCCGGGGTCCGTGACCCGCTCCACCAGCCCCTGCCCGACGAGTTTCGTGACGATGCGCGTGACGGTGGGCGCGGGGAGACGCTGGCGCCCGGCGACGCTGCCCGGTGTGTCCGCCCCGTCCATGATCGCGGCCAGCACGAGCAGTTCCTTGGTATTCAGCCCGAGGGCTGCTTCGAGCGGCTCGTCGAGCGCGGACAGGAAGCGCCGCGAGAGCCGCAGGGTCAGCCGCACGAGGTCGTACAGCTCAGATTGGGAGGAAGAAGCATCGATCATTCCAAACGAAATTATTTCAAATGGAAGGACTTGGGGCAACCCCTCCCCCGTTACGCCCCGGGGAACACGCGAAGTCCCTCCACCCCGTCCATCTGCTCGGACAGCCATGTCCCCCGGAGAAGGTGGGCCGCCAGGACGCCGGGCAGCCACGGCAAGGTGTCGGGCGGGAGGGCGTCCGGCGCGAACCAGGCGACCTCGGAGGTCTGGAGGACGGGGTGAGGCACACCCTCCCACTCCCGGGCCGCGAACAGGAAGTCGGCGCCCGCCACGCCGCCGAGGTCGTACCGGCTCACCCCCAGGGGTCGGAAGGAGGCCGGGGAGACGCCCACGCCGACCTCCTCCCGCGCCTCGCGCGCCGCCGCTTCGGCCAGGCCCTCGCCCCTCTCCACATGGCCGCCGGGCAGGCCCCACAGTCCCTCTCCGTAGGCGACGCCCGCGCGGCGACCCAGGAGGACGCGGCCCGCCGGGTCGAGGAGGACGGCCCACACCACCAGATGAAAGGTCATGGCCCAGCCTAGACGCTCCGGCGCAGTGCGCTATGCTGCGGGTGCGTCACCGGGGGTGCCCTGCATGGAGTAGGGCTGAGACATACCCCAGGAACCTGATCCGGGTCATGCCGGCGGAGGGAGCGTGATGCGCGGGCCCAACTTCTAGCAGGGTCCGTGTGCCCCTGCCCCTTCGTGACGCGAGGGGGAATTTTTATGCGAAGACTGCTGCTTCTCACGGCGCTCGCCCTGGGCGCCCAGGCCACCGCCCAGACCACCCTGACCGTGATCACTCACGACTCCTTCAGCGTGGATAAGAAACTCGTCGCGGCCTTCGAGGAGGCGAACAACGCCCGGGTGCGCTTCGTGAAGGGCGGGGACGCCGGGGAACTCCTGAACCGCCTGATCCTGACCCGCCGCGCCCCCGTCGCCGACGTGGTGTACGGGCTGGACAACACGCTGCTGCCCCGCGCACGTCAGGCCGGAATCCTGGAGGCCTACCGCTCCCCGGCACTCGCCCGGGTGCCCGCCGCCTACCGCTTGGACGACGCGGCACTCCTGAACACGGTGGACTACGGTTACGTGGCCCTGAACTACGACCGGGCCGCCTTCGCCAGGACGGGCCTGCCCCTGCCCAGGACGCTCGACGACCTGAAGAAGCCCGAGTACGCTCGCCTGACCGTCCTCCCCTCCCCGGCGACGAGCAGCCCCGGCCTCGCCTTCCTGCTCGCCACCGTGAACCACTACGGCGAGGCGGGCGCGTGGGCGTGGTGGCGGGAGGCACGCGCCAACGGCCTCAAGGTCACGCGCGGTTGGTCCGACGCCTATGAAAAGGACTTCAGCAAGAACGGCGGCAAGTACCCTATCGTCCTGAGCTACGCGAGCAGCCCCGCCGCCGAGGTCTACTACACTGGCGGCTACGACCCGGGGAAGCTCCCCGCCCGGTCCCCCACCGCGAACCTCTTCCTGCCGGGCAGCACTTTCCTGCAACTGGAGGGTGTGGGCGTGCTCAAGGGCGCGAAGCAACCCGCTCTAGCGCGCAAGTTCGTGGACTTCATGCTCTCGAACCCCGTGCAGGCCGACATTCCCACCCGAATGTGGGTCTACCCCGCCGTGACGGGCGTCAAGCTCGACTCGGTCTTCAAGTTCGCCACGCAACCGGACGAAGGCGCCGTCAAGGCGAGCGTGACGGCCAATCCTCAACGACTGGTGGACGCCTGGGTGACGAACGTGCTGCGGGCGCGGTGAGGGGGGAGGGGCAGGAGGGGTTGGGCGTGGAGGGGCGCTGGGGGACGCTTCGGTCACCCCCTCCCAGCCTCCCCCCTCAAGGGGGAGGAGCAAAAGAAGCCGGGGCTTCTGCGCTTCTCAAAACGTGAACCCGGACGCCCCTCCAGAAGCAGTGAATGGACGGCCCAGGCCCACGACCACGTCGGCTCGCGCAGCGAGACGGTGGGCCCGCAGATGGGACCCGACAAGATCAAACCTTGCGTTCGGAAGGACCCGACCACCCGCGCCGCCCGTATTCCCTTGCCGAGCGCAGCGGAAAGCTCTCCCTGCCCCCCCTGGGGGAGGGGGCTGGGGGGTGGAGGTAAGCCGTGGCAAGTCGCCCCGCCCCAGGAATTCCGTATGACTACCCGCCCCCTCGGCTGGCTCCTCGCCCTCCCCCCCCTCCTGTTCCTCCTCCTTTTCCTCGCTCTGCCCCTCGGCCGCACCCTCGCCGAGGGCGGCGTCAACCTCGGCATCTGGCGCGACCCCTACTTCACCGCGCGCCTCGCCTGGACCCTCGGGCAGGCCACCGTCTCCGCCCTGATCGCCCTCGCGGTCGGCGCCCCCCTCGCCTACCTCCTGTCCCGGTACGCCGTGCCGGGCAAGGGTCCCCTCCTGCGCCTGCTCCTGCTGCCCTTCGTGACACCGACCCTAGTGGCGGTCCTCGGCCTGAGCGCCCTCCTCGGCCCGAACGGATGGCTGACGGCGCCGCTCGGCCTGGACCTGGAGGGGACGCCCACACTCCTGATCCTGGGAAACCTCTTTTTCAACCTGCCGGTGATGATCCGCCTCGCCTACGGGGGCTTCTCGCGCGTCCCGCCGACACTGACGGGCGCGGCGCGGACGCTGGGGGCCTCGGGGCTGCGGGCGGCGCTGACGGTGGCGCTGCCCCTCGCGCTGCCGGGTTTGAGCGCCGGATTCATCCTGGTGTTCCTGTACTCGGCGCTGAGCTTCGGGCTGCCGCTGGCGCTCGGCGGGGAGCGGTACGCGACGCTGGAGGTCGAAATTTACACCCTGACGGCCTACCAGCTCCGATTGTCGGAAGCCAGCGCCCTCATCGCCGGGCAACTCACGCTGACGCTGGCGGCGACGTGGGCCTACGTGCGCCTGTCGCGCGGGGGGGTGGGCGTGCCCACGGGGGGTCTGCCCCCGGCCCGGGGACGAGCGGCCGTGGGGCTGTGGACGCTCGTGACGCTGGTGGTCCTCCTGTGTTTCGGGCCGCTCGTGGCGGTCGCGGCGCGGGGCGTGATCAGCCCGACCGGCCCGACGCCGGGCTACTGGCTCGGCGTTCTGCAAGACCCGGACACGCCGCTTCTCTTCGGGAACACGCTGCGTTTCGGGGCGCTGGCGTTGCTCGGGGCGACGGTGTTGGGCGGGCTGCACGCCCTCGGCGCGTGGCAGGCTCACTCCCGCACGCTCGACCTCCTCTCGCTGCTGCCGCTGATGGTGTCGCCCGTCAGCCTGGCGGTGGGATACCTGCTGGCCTACCCGGCCCTCTCGGCGACCCTGCCCATGCTCATCGCGGCATACACCCTGCTCGGCTTTCCCCTCGTCACCCGCAGCGTGCTGCCCGCCCTGCGCGCCCTGCCGCCGCGCACCCTGGAGGCCGCCCGCACGCTCGGCGCGGGGAGGTGGGCGACGCACCGGACGGTCACCCTGCCCCTCGCCCTTCCGGCGCTGCGGGGTGGGGCCGCGCTCGCCCTCGCCACCGTTCTCGGCGAGTTCGGCGCGACGCTGGTGCTCACCCGGCCCGAGTGGGCGACCCTGAGCACCGGGCTCTACGAGCGGTTGGGCCGCCCCGGCGAGCGCAACCTGGGGGAGGCGTGCGCCCTCGCCACCGTGCTGCTCCTCCTCGCGGCGCTGAGCTTCACCCTCCTCGACGGGGGGGAGGGGGAAGTCGTGTGACGCAGAATGTGGGCGTGTCCTTCCCGGCACTGCGAGCCGAGCACCTCTTCAAGCACTACGGGTTGCTGCGTGCTGTAAATGACGTTTCTCTCACCGTCGGCGTGGGCGAGACGGTCGCCCTGCTGGGCCCCAGCGGCTGCGGCAAGAGTACGGTGCTGCGTTGCGTGGCGGGGCTGGAGCGCCCGGACGAGGGACGGGTGGAGGTCGGCGGGCGGGACGTGACGGCCCTGCCCCCGGAGGCGCGGCACGTCGGGCTGGTCTTTCAGGACTACGCGCTCTTTCCGCACCTGCGGGTCCTCGGCAACGTCGCCTACGGTCCCCGGATGCGCGGGGCGAGCCGGGCGGAGGCCGAAGGGCGGGCGCGGGAGGCCCTCGCCCTCGTCGGGCTGGAAGACCTCGCCGGGCGGCGGCCACACGAACTCTCGGGCGGGCAGGCGCAGCGGGTGGCTCTGGCGCGGGCGGTGGCGACGGGCTCACCCCTGCTGCTCCTGGACGAGCCGCTCTCCAACCTCGACGAGCAGCTTCGGGCCCGGCTGAGGAGCGATCTGCGGGAACTGTTCCAGCGGGTGAAGGCGGGCGTCCTCCTCGTCACCCACGACCAGCGGGAGGCGCTGGCGGTAGCGGACCGGGTGGCGGTCATGCGCTCGGGCAGACTCGTGCAGGTGGGCGAGGTGCCCGAGGTCTTCGCCCACCCGGCAAGCGCCTGGGTGGCCGCCTTCCTGGGGCACGCGAATATCCTCCCGTGCGGGAACGGCACCGCCCGACTCGTCTCCGAGGAGGCCGTGCGGCTCGGAGAAGGCGACCTCCTCCCCGTCACGGCGCGGCAGGCGACGGACACGGGCACCGAGGTCACCGCCCTGCACCCCCTCGGGCCGCTC
Organism: Deinococcus aetherius; assembly: GCF_025997855.1. NCBI lineage: Bacteria > Thermotogati > Deinococcota > Deinococci > Deinococcales > Deinococcaceae > Deinococcus > Deinococcus aetherius. The sequence continues at coordinate 808,271 of NZ_AP026560.1, read as the reverse complement.
ACCCTGCACCTCAGCGCGCGGGAGGCGGCCGGGCTGGAGGGAGACCGTCTGCGGCTGCGGGTGGAGGAGGCGCGGGTGCTCACCCTCCCCGACGACCGGGAGGTCCCGGCGTGATCGCCTGGATTCTGGTGGGAGGGCGCCTCGTCCCCACGGACGCCCTCACTGCCCTCCCCCGCCCCGACCTCGTGGTCGCGGCTGACGGCGGCGCGCGACACGCCTTCGCCCTGGGCGTGAGGGTGGATGCCTGGGTGGGCGACTTCGACTCCTCGGACGGGCTGAGCGTGGACGCCCCGCGCGAGGTCCACCCGGCCGCCAAGGACGAGACAGACGCCGAACTCGCCGTGCGGCTGGCCCGGGAACGGGGGGCGACCGACCTCGTGTTCCTGGGGGCCTTCGGCGGACGCTTCGACCACACGGCGGCTCTCGTGCTGGGCGGCGTCCGGCTCGCGGGAGAGGGCCTGCGCGTGACGCTTCACAGCGGCGACGAGAGCGGCCACCCCCTCATCCCCGGCGCAGTGGTGCGTCTGGACCTCCCGCGCGACACCACCCTCAGTGTGCTCGCCCTGAGCGACCTGCGCGGCCTGACCCTCGGCGGCGTGCGCTGGCCGCTGCGGAGCGCCGACGTGCCCCTCGGCAGCGGGTGGACGGTCAGCAACGTGGCGGCGGGCGGCAAGGTGAGCGCCAGCCTGGAGGGAGGGAGGGCCCTCGTCACGGTGCTGTGGTCCGGGGACACGTGAGGCGGAGGGGCCCGAACTGCTCGCCCCTCCGTCCTCATGCCCCGTGCCCGTGGTTCAGGGCGTGGCGGGGCAGGCGGCGACTCCGGCACGGACGCCGCGCGTGTACCGGCAGCCGTAGTTGGGGTCGGCGACCACGGCGGGGGTCAGCACGTCGTCCCCGGCGGGCTTCTGGCCGGTCTGCTCCCACTTCACGAGGTCGTTGAAGGCCTCGACGAGCTCCGGGCCCGTGAACTCGCAGTGTCCGGCGGCGCGGATGGCCCGCTGCACGAGGCGGTCGTCGTTGCCGTTCGCCTGCGCCGCGCGGCGGTACTTCTGCTGGTGGGCGAAGGGCACGTAGAAGTCCCCCAGGGTGTGCAGGGTGAGCACGGGCACGCTGAATTCGCCGTTCACGCGCGGCAGCCAGCGCAGGCCGTTCGCGCGGGCGGGGTTGGCGCCCGGGTCGGCCTTCACCCGCAGGATGGAGGCGTTGAAGGCGGCCTCGGCGGGGGTGAGGTCGCCCGTCGTCCAGCGGTAGGTCACGCCCTCGTTGCCGTAGAGGTTCTTGTTGAGGATGCCGTTGACCGTGCCGTTCGAGCCCCCCGTGCCGAAGACGGCAGTTTGCAGGCTGCCCACCCGGAAGCCCAGGTTGAACACCGGCCGCTCGCCCCCCGTGAGGTTGCGGCTGATCTCGCGGAGCTTGGCGCCCTGCACCGCGTTTTCCTGCCAGAGCGTCCCCGAGGTGTTGTCGAAGAGCGCCGCCTTGATGTCGGGCAGCAGCGTCTGGTAATCGTTTTGCGGGAAGGTCCGGGGCCCGAAGCCCGCGAGCTGCGCGGCGACGAGGGTGTAGTCCCCGAGCCACTGGAACTCGTACTCCTCGTCCATCACGCCGCACATGGGCAGCGCGGCGGCGTAATTCACCTTGTTCCGCGCGGTGGCGAGCGTCTCCTTCTCGACGGCGGCCCCGGCGACGTGCCCACCCATCGAGAAGCCCATGATCAGGTACTTGCTCGGCGTCTTGTACTTGCCGCCCGTGAGGCTCCCGAAGGCCAGCGCCAGCGCGTTCGTGTCCTCGACCCCGGCCTGCACGTCGTAGTAGTTCGCCGAGTAGCTGCTCGCCGCCCAGGCGTACCCCTGCGAGAGGAGGTACGCCCGGATGGAGGGGGGATCGACCGTCAGCTCCTGGCCCATGCCCCGGTAACCGTGCGTGTACATCACCAGGGTGCCGTTCCAGTTGTCGGGCACCTCGATCATGTACTCCGCCGGTCCCTGGATACCCGGGTACTGCCCCTTGTAAAGGGTCGCGCCCGCGACGGGGGCCGTGGTCGGCTCGACGGGCGTGAAGGTGCGCTCGTCCTGGGGACGGGTCTCGGCGGGCGCGGCGACCTGCCCGCAGGCGGCGAGCGCGAGCCCGCAGGCGAGGACGGCGAGCCAGCGGGCAGCGTGAACCGGGGGAGTGGGATGAACGGGCATAAGACCTCCAGGGGGTGAGGACACGACGTCCACCGGGCCGGGTGGACCAAGGGCAGTGGCGAGACGCCGCGAAACCGCGCCGCAGGGCACGCCACAGACTGAGAAAGGGATGAGCGCCCGTATTTAAGAGCGCCCGCCCGGCTCCTGTCAACCGAAGCCGTGGCAGGCGCGTCCCCGGCAGGTCCGGGAACCGGGCTCATCCGGGCCCCGTATCGTGGGGCATGAGACGACGTGGACCGGGATGCGGGTGCTTGGGCTGCGGGGGCGGCACGCTGATCGTGCTCGCCGTGCTGGGGGCGCTGGCGTGGTTTCTCGTGATCCAGCCCGTGCGGGGATTCCTCGCCTCGTGGCAGACGCCCACCACGGTGCAGACGCAGACCCAGACGCCGCAGGGGGGCGGAACGGGCGTTCAGGTGCCCAGCCTGCCGGGCGGTGACACTGGCCCGGGCACGACTCCCGCGCCGGGCGGGAACGTCGGCAGCCCCGTCACGCAGGCGGACGTGGGGCGGTTCGCGCGGGTGCGCCAGGACGTGAGCGCGGCCCTGGGCGGCAGCTTCACCAACCTCCAGAACGTGTGGACCGATATCCAGAACGGGCAGACGCCGAACATCCTCACCATCGTCGGCGTCCTGCGTGACGCGGGCACCAGCATCGGCCGCGCCCGGCAGGCCCAGGCGACCGCCCTGGCCCGCGAGGGGCTGAGTGCCGAACGGTACGCGACCATCCGAAGCACGGTCAACCGCGCCCTGGGTCTCCCCAACGTCGACTTCGCCCGCGCCGCCGAGGCCATCCAGGCGGGGCGCCTTCCCGACCTCAACACGGCGGTGCAGACTGCCACCCCGCAGGAGCGCCAGCTCGTCGAGCCCTACCGCCAGGGGCTCACGCAGACGGCGGCGCTGGGGTTGCTGGGGTTGTAGGAAGCGGTCAGCCGTCAGCGATCAGCTTTAGGAGGGCGGGCCGGGGGTGCCCGTCCTTTTCGTTGGTGCCGGGACGCCGTTTCACAGGAGGGAAACGTGCCGGACCATTAACGAATCACCGCGTCCCACCGCCCTTCCAACTGTCTTTTCTCTTCCCCCCGCCTCCGTCAGCTTGCCGTAAGGTGATCCGCATGACAGCCGAGACCCTTCCTTCCCAGACGGCCCGCAGCGAGGCCCTCTTCGCGCGGGCGCGGGCGGTGACGCCGGGCGGCGTGAACAGCCCGGTACGCGCCTTTCGCAGCGTGGGCGGCTCGCCGCGCTTCATCCGCGAGGCGCACGGGGCGTACCTGACCGACGTGGACGGCAACCGGTATGTGGACTACATCGGCTCGTGGGGCCCGATGATCCTGGGCCACGACCACCCGGCGGTGCGCGGGGCAATCCTGGAGGCCCTCGCGGGCGGCACCAGCTTCGGTGCCCCCGGCGAGCGCGAGGTGCTGCTGGCGGAGGCGGTCACCCGCATCACCGGGGCCGAGCGCGTCCGCTTCGTGAACAGCGGCACCGAGGCGACGATGAGCGCCCTGCGGCTGGCACGGGGCTTTACCGGGCGGAAGTACATCGTCAAGTTCCGGGGCAACTACCACGGCCACGCCGACGGCCTGCTCGTGGAGGCGGGCAGCGGCCTGATGACGAACGCCGAGGGCGGGCTCGGTCAGTCGGCCCCCAGCAGCGCGGGTGTGCCCGAGGAGTACGCCCGCCTGACCCTGGTGAGCGAGTACAACGACCCGGCGGCGTTGGACACCCTGATGCGGGAACGCGGGCACGAGATCGCGGCGGTGATCTTCGAGCCCGTGGTGGGCAACGCGGGTGTGCTGATCCCGACGCCGGAGTTCCTGGCCGCCCTGCACCGCGTCCGGGACGCCGGGGTCCTCTTGATCGCGGACGAGGTGATGACGGGGTTCCGCCTGTCGCTGAACGGGGCGACCGGGCTGCTCGGCCTCTCGCCGGACCTGACCTGCTGGGGCAAGGTGATCGGCGGCGGGCTGCCGGTGGGCGCCTACGGCGGGCGCGCGGACGTGATGGACCGGGTCTCGCCGCAGGGCCCCGTCTACCAGGCGGGCACCCTCAGCGGGAACCCGCTGGCGATGGCGGCGGGTCTCGCCACGCTGGCGGTGCTGGAGGCGGACCCCGGCATCTACGGGCGGCTGGAGGCGTACACCTCGCGGCTCGCCGAGGGCCTGAAGTCGGCGGCGCGGGAGGCGGGCGTGCCGGTCAGCGTGAACCAGATCGGCTCGATGCTGACGGCCTTCCACCAGGACGCGCAAGACGGCTCGGTGCGGACGTACGCGGACGCGGCGCGCAGCGACACGGCGGCCTTCGCCCGCTGGTTCCAGGCGATGCTCGGGCGGGGGGTGTACTGGGCGCCCTCCCAGTTCGAGAGCATCTTTGTCGGGGCGGCACACACGGACGCGGAGTTGGAGATCACGATGGAGGCGGCACGCGCGGCCTACGCGGGGCTGGGGGAGAGGGTATGACGCAGCTTCAGAGCATCCCGGACGTGATTCGCATCCTCACCGAGAACAAGGTGATCGCCGTGGTGGGCTTCCACCGCGACCCCATGAAGCCCGCCTACTACGTCCCCGAGTACCTGTACCGCCAGGGCTACACGATCATCCCCGTGAACCCGGCCCTGGCGGCGCGCGGCGAGAGCTTCTTCGGGCACCGGGCGGTGTCCACCCTCGCCGAGATCAGCACCCCCGTGGACGTGGTCGAAATCTTCCGCCGCAGCGACAAGGTGCACGAACACCTCCCCGATATCCTGAACATGACTCCCCCGCCCCGCGTGGTGTGGATGCAGCAGGGCATCCGCGACGACCGCACGGCGCAGGCCCTCACCGGGCGCGGCATCGACGTGATTCAGGACCGCTGCATGTTGGCGGACCACCGGGCGCTGTTGTGAGAGCCGTCAGCGGTCAGCTTTCAGCCGTCGGCCGGGCGGGATGAGCAGCCCCGACCTTCTGGTCGTCGGGGCGGGGCTCGCGGGATTGGCGCTCGCGGGGGACGTGGCGCGGGCGGGGATGAGCGTTCAGGTCCTCGACAAGTCGCGTGGGGTGAGCGGGCGGGCCTCCACGCGGCGGGTCGTGCTGGACGACGGGCGCGAGGCCCGGCTCGACCACGGGGCGCGTTTCTTCACCGCCCGGCACGACCGCACCCGGGCGCTGGCGGAGGGCGGCGTGCGGGACGGGTGGCTGCGGGTGTGGACCCGCTCGGTCAGCGAGTGGCGCGAGGGCAGCGTCACCACCCCGCCCCCCGAATATCACCGCTACGTGCCGCCCGCCGGGATGAGCGCGATGGGGAGGCACCTCGCCCGGGGCCTCCCCATCACGACCCATGCCGAGGTCTCCAGCCTGGAGCGTCTGGCGGACGGCTGGCGGGTCCACACCCGCGACGGCGCAAGTTGGGAGGCGCCGCGCCTCGTCCTCAACCTTCCCGGCCCACAGGTGGCGCCGCTCCTGGACGATCTCGTGGACGGGGTTTCAGTCCTCGCCGAGGCGGCGGGGGAGGTGGGGCGCGTCCGTTACGACCCCTACTGGGCGGCGGGCGTTGTGCTGGAGCGGGACGTGGACGCCGAGTGGGTCGCCCTGCGGCTGTACGGCCACCCCGTCCTCGAATGGGTCGCCCGCGAGCACACCAAGCGCGAGCCCGGACACCCCCCCGCCCTGATGCTGCACGCCACGCCGGACTGGACCCGGGCCCATCTCGAACGCCGCCCGGAGGACGTGCTGCCCGAACTCCTAGAGGCAGCCCACGAGGTGCTGGGGGGCTTCACGCCCGTCCATGCCTTCGCCCACCGCTGGCGGTACGCCACGCCCACCGAGCGTGCCCCCGGCCCCGCGCACTGGGACCCGTCACTGGGCCTCGGCTGGTGCGGGGACTGGCACACCCCCGATCCCAACGGCCCCAGGGTGGAGGCCGCGCTCCTCAGCGGGTGGGCGCTGGCACGGCGGGTGCTCGGGGAACAGGATCAGGACTGAGGGACGGCGCTCCGACTCCTTACCCTCCTTACAGCAGCACCACGTCCACATCGTCCCCCGCCTCCACCCGCACCCCCTCCGGCACGACGACGAGGGCACCCGTGTCGCTCAGCGACCGCAACACGCCGCTCCCCTGCTTGGGGTAGTCGTAGACCTGGCCGTCTCGGATGGTCGCGCGCCAGAACGCCGTCTTGTCGGGGAGGGTGCGGAAAGGGGTGCCCGCCCGCAGCCGGAGGGTCTGCACCGGCTGCCCGGTGAGTGCGGGCCGCACGATGACGTGGAACACGACCAGGCTGCTCACCGGATTGCCCGGCAGCCCGAAGACCGGGAGACCGTTCCAGCCCCCCAGGAGGGCGGGGCCGCCCGGGCGCATCCGCACCTTCCAGAAAGCGACCCGCCCGTGTTCGATGAGCAGGTCGCGCATGAAGTCGTACCGCCCCATGCTGACCCCACCGCTCGTGAGCAGCACGTCCGCCCCGCCCGCGCGCCCAACGACCTCCTGAAGGGCCTGGGGACTGTCGGGCGCGTGACCGAGCGGCACGACCTCGCAGCCGCACTCCTCCAGCATCGCGTGCAGGCCGTAGCGGTTACTGTCGTACACCTGCCCGGGCGACAGGGGCCCGCCGGGCTCGACCACCTCGTCCCCGGTGGAGAGGAGCGCGACCCGCAGGCGGCGGCGGACGGGTACACGGGCGTGCCCCAGGGCGGCGGCGAGGGCCACCCGTGGGGGGGTGAGGGGGACGCCCGCCTCCAGCACCGTCTCGCCCACCCGGAAGTCCCCGCCCTCGGGCCGCACGTCGCCGGGGCTGGCGGGTCGGGCGAGGAGGACGTGCTCTTCGCCGTCGTCTGTGAGTTGCTCGACGGGGCAGATTGCGTCGGCGCCCTGTGGGAGAGGAGCGCCCGTGTAGATGCGGACGCACTCGCCGGGGCCAACCGTTCCCTCAAAAGGTGCCCCGGCGCGGCTCTCCCCCACCACCCGCAGGCGAACGGGCGAGGCTGGGGCGGCGCTCAGCGTGTCTTCCTCCTGGGCAGCGATGCCGTCCAGGGCACTCTCCGTCGCGGTTGGATGGCTGACGAGGGCGGCGAGCGGCGCGGCGAGGGCTCGTCCCCGTGCCCCGGCGAGCGGCACCTCCTCCTGCCCGGGGTCGGGGAGGAGGGCGGCGAGCATCTTCCGCGCCTCGGACACGCTGACGAACATGGGGAAGTCGGGGCGGCGGGAGGTCATGGGGGCAGGATAGGGTCATGGCGGGAGATACCCACCCCCACCTCAATATTTCGATTCCGTTAAGGCCGATTCTCCGGGGAAGGCGGCGGGGTTACACTCCGGGGCAAGTCGGCCCCCCCGCCGCCTTTTCAGGAAACGGAGATCATCATGAACATCACGCAAGACAAGGTTGTCGAACTCGATTACGTGCTCAAGGTGGACGGCGAGGTCGTCGATCAGAGCGAGGCTGGCGAGCCCCTGACCTATCTGCACGGCCACAGCAACATCATCCCGGGGCTGGAGCGTGCTCTGGAGGGCAAGAAGGCCGGAGACAGCCTGCACGTCACCGTCCAGCCGGAAGACGGCTACGGCGAGCGCGACGAGGACAACGTGGAAGACCTCGACCGCGCCGACTTCGACGACGAGGTGGAGGTGGGCGCCACCTACTACGCCCAGGCCGAGGACGGCAGCGTCCTCCCCTTCACGGTCGTGGACGTGGACGGCGACACGGTGAAGGTGGACTTCAACCCCCCCCTCGCCGGGATGGTGCTGAACTTCGACGTGACCGTCAAGAGCGTCCGCGACGCCACGGGTGAGGAACTGGAGCACGGCCACGCGCACGCGGCGGGGATGCACGAGCACGAGTGAGCGGCAGTGGTTAGGAGTGAGGAGTGAGCGGGAAAAGAGGAAGGTGGGCCATCCTGGTTGGGGCGGCCCACCTTACCTCTTTGTGGTTTGGGGAAGTTAAATCCGCGCCGCCGCCCGCGCCGCCAGCACGTCCACCAGATGCGCCCGGTACTCGGGGCTGGCGAAGCGGTCGCCGAGGAGACCGGACGAGTCCACGAGACCCGTTCCGACGGGCTGCCCGCCGTTCAGACGCTCCTCTAGAACAGTCAGACGTTGGGCCTTCTCCCCCGCCCCGGTGTAGGCGGCTCGAATCTGGCCGTCCGCGTCACGGGCGATGGCGACGCCAACGATGGCGTAGTGGCTCGCCGGGTGCTTGAACTTCTCGTAGGCGCTGGCCTGGACATTCCTGGGGATGCGGATATGGGTCAGCAGTTCGCCGAGCTGCACCGAACTCTCGAACATCCCCACGAACATCTCGTCGGCGGGGACCACGCGCTCGCCGTCCATTCCCCGGATGACGAACTCCACCCCCAGGGCCAGGGCCGCCGCCGGGTAGTCCGCGCTGGGGTCGGCGTGCGCCAGGGAACCGCCGATGGTGCCCCGGTTGCGGACCATCGGGTCCCCGACGTAGCTCGCCACCTCGGGGAAGAGGGGAAGCCCGGAACGCTGAATCTGCGCGTGGGTGGTCATCGCGCCGACCACGTACATCTCGCCCTCCTCGCGGATGCCCCGCAGCTCCTCGATGCCGAACACGTCGAGCAGCGCGGGCGGCTGGGCGAGCCGCAGCTTCATGGCGGGCAGCAGCGAGTGCCCCCCCGCGATCACCTTGAGGTCGGGGTTGGCGGCCATCGCGGCAAGCGCCTCATCGACGCTGTGGGCTTTCTGGTAGTCGAAGTTGGTTGGGTACATGTTTCCCTCCGGGACCGGTCAGTGGTCGGTAGTCAGTGGTGAGTGGGAGCCTTGGCAAAGGCATTGGCCTCTGCCGCGCTTTTTCCACTAACCACTCACCACTTCCCACTCACTGCTTCTCAGTCGTCCGCCGCCTGCCCCATCCCCGCCGAGCGCGCCGCCTGAATCGCCCGCCACACCTTCTCGCTGGTGTAGGGCATGTCCAGGTGCTTGATCCCGCACTCGTGCCACAGGGCGTCCATCACCGCGTTCGCCACGGCGGCGGTGCTGGCAATCGTGCCCGCCTCGCCGATGCCCTTCACGCCCAGGGGGTTGTGGGGGCTGGGCGTGACGGTGTGGTCGATCTTGAAGTTGGGGAGGTCGTCGGCGCGCGGCACGGCGTACTCCATGAAGGTCCCGGCCAGGAAGTTGCCGTCCTCGTCGTAGGCGGCGTCCTCCCAGAGGGCCTGCCCGGCGCCCTGCGCGATGCCGCCGTGGACCTGCCCCTCCGCGATCAGGGGGTTGATGAGGGGGCCGCAGTCGTCCACGCAGCCGTAGCCGCGCAGGTCCACCTTGCCGGTGTCCGTGTCGATCTCCACGACCGCGACGTGGGTGCCGAAGGGGTACACGAAGTTCTTGGGATCGTAGAAGGCGGTCGCCTCCAGGCCCGGCTCCATTCCCTCCGGCAGGTTGTGGGCGAGGTGGGCCATCAGCGCCACGTCGAAGAAGGTCTTGCTCTTGTCCGGCGCCCCCTTGATGCGGAAGACGCCGCCCTCGTGCTCCACGTCCTCCTCGGAGGCTTCGAGGAGGTGCGCGGCAATCTTCTTGGCCTTGGCGGTGATCTTGCCCAGGGCCATCTTCAGGGCGCTGCCACCCACCGCCGCGCTTCGGCTGCCGTAGGTGCCCCAGCCGTAGGGCATCCGGCCCGTGTCGCCGTGGATGAGGTCGATGTCGTCGATGGGGATTTGCAGCTCATCGGCGGCGATCTGCGGGAAGGCCGTCTCGTGCCCCTGCCCGTGGCTGTGCGAGCCGGTGTACAGCTCGACCTTGCCGGTGGGGTGAACGCGCACCAGGCTGCTCTCCCACTGCCCCGCCTGCGCGCCCAGTTGCCCGACGAGCGCCGACGGTGCCAGACCGCACGCCTCCAGGTAGGAGATCACGCCCACACCCAGAATCTTGTTCGTGCCCTTCATCCGCTCCTGCTCGGCGCGGAGTTCCTGGTAGTTCATCATCTCCAGCGCCATGTCGAGCGCGGGCTCGTAGTTGCCGCTGTCGTACACGAGCGCGACCGGCGTCTGGTACGGGAACTCGTCGGGCCCGATGAAGTTGATGCGGCGGAACTCGGCGGGGTCCATCCCGAGTTCGTGCGCCATCACGTCCACGGTGCGCTCGATGAGGTAGGTCGCCTCGGGACGACCGGCACCACGGTAGGCGTCCACAGGGACGGTGTTCGTCACCACACCCGTCACTTTCGCGTGGATGGCCGGGAACTTGTACACCCCGTTGAGCAGCGTGCCGTACAGGTAGGTCGGCACGGCGGGCGCGAAGAGGGTGAGGTACGCGCCCAGGTTGGCGACCGTGTTCACCCGCAGGCCGAGCATCTTGCCGTTCTCGTCCACGGCGAGTTCGGCCTCCGACTCGTGGTCGCGGCCCTGCATGTCCGAGACGAAGGACTCGCTGCGGCGGGCGGCCCACTTCACCGGGCGCCCGAGCTTCTGCGCGGCCATCAGGACGATGACCTCTTCCTGGTACTGGAAGATTTTGGAACCGAAGCCACCGCCCACGTCCGGGCTGATGACGCGCAGTTTGTGCTCGGGGATGCCCATCACGAAGGCCGCCAGGATCAGGCGGTGGATGTGCGGGTTCTGCGAGGTCGTGTGCAGCGTGTACTCGCCGCTCGCGGGCGCGAACTGGGCCAGCGAGGCGCGCGGCTCGATGGCGTTCGGCACAAGGCGGTGGTTGCGCAGCTTGACCTTGACCGTCTTGTGGGCCCGGTTGAAGGCCTCGTTGAGCGCGGCCTCGTCCCCGATCTCCCAGCGGAAGGCCACGTTGCCGGGCACGTCGTCGTGGACCTGCGCGGCGCCCTCCTCCAGCGCGGCGCTCCCGAGCGACACGGCGGGCAGCGCCTCGTACTCCACGTCGAGCAGGGCGGCGGCGTCCTCCGCCTGCACCCGCGTCTCGGCGATCACCACGGCCACGATGTCGCCGACGTGGTTGACCTCCCCCTGGGCGATGGCGTGGTGGTTCGGCACCTTCAGTTCGGGAAGCAGCCACCCCACCGGAATACTCCCGAGCCCGGCGGCCTTCACGTCGTCGCCCGTGTAGACGGCGACCACACCCGGCATCCCCTCCACGCTGCCCTTGTCGATGTTCCCAATGCGGGCGTGCGCGTAGGGGCTGCGCACCATCGCCGCGTGCAACATCCCGTGCACCACGAAGTCGTCGGTGTAATGCCCGGCCCCCGTGATGAAGCGCGGGTCCTCCTTGCGCTTGAGGGCCTGGCCCATGTACTTTTCCTGCCTGGACTGGGTCATAGATGTTCCTCCGGAACGGGTTGGTGGTCAGTGGTGAGGAGTGAGTGGGAGCTTTGGCGAAAGCTTCTGCCTTTGCTGCGCTTTCTCCACTGACCACTCACCACTTCCCACGCACAGCTTTTCTCAATCGTCCGCCGCCTGCTCCCGCCCCTGCCCTTGAGCCGCCCCCATCGCCCCGGCGGCGTGCTGCACCGCCTTGACGATGTTGTGGTAGCCGGTGCAGCGGCAGTAGTTGCCTTCGAGGTGGTAGCGAATCTCCTCCTCGCTGGGGTTGGGGTTGTGCTTGAGCAGCTCTGCGCTCGCCATGATCATGCCGGGCGTGCAAAAACCGCACTGGAGGCCGTGTTCCTCCCAGAAGCCTGCCTGGAGGGGGTGCAGATCGGCGGCCGTACCGATCCCCTCGATGGTGGTCACGTCCAAGCCGTCGGCCTGCACGGCGAGAACGGTGCAGCTCTTGATCGCGTCGCCGCCCAGGTGGACGGTGCAGGCGCCGCACTGGCTGGTGTCGCAGCCGACGTGGGTGCCGGTCAGGCCGAGTTCGTCGCGCAGGAAGTGCACGAGGAGCATCCGGGGCTCCACGTCGCGGGTGTAGGGTTTGCCGTTCACGTTGACGGTGACGTTCATGGATGGCCTCCGGGAAGCGGGAAGGCGGCGCGGTTGCGGCGCGGCACGGGGGACCTCGGGAACAACCGGCGGGGGAGCGAAAGGGAGCGGAACCCGTGCGCCGTGGGCGTGCGGGCAGGCGGATTGTGTGTACCTCCTCATTGAAGCATGAACCGGGGCCCCAGGGTGTGGCCTCGCGCGCGGTCTCCCCAGGAGGGGGGCCCGGCAGGATATGAAGGTCGCATTACACGCCTATTTCGTGTGACGTGTACACTGGGCCTGTGACCGGAGGACGCCTCCGGCCGGTTCCTTGGGTGACCTCTGCCTCGGAGCCGACTCGTGAATTCATTCACAGGAGTGATTGCATGAAGACCCTGATCCTCGGTGCCGGTTACGCGGGCCTCGCGGCGGCCACGAAAATGAAGCCCCTGCCCGACCTGGAAGCGCTCCTCGTCGAGCAAAACGCCTACCATACCTTCGAGACCCGGCTGCACGAGGCCGCCGCCCACAACACGCCGGTGACCCTGCCGCTCGCGCCGCTGCTGAGGGGCACGGGCGTTCACCTGGAGCAGGCGCAGGTCGAGAACGTCGATGTGGACGGGCGGGAAGTCACCCTCAAGGACGGGCGGGTCCTGACCTACGACACGCTGGTGGTGGCGCTGGGCTCGGTGACGAACTTCTACCGCATTCCGGGCCTGGCCGAGAACGCCACCGAACTCAAGCAGCTCAGCGACGCGGACGAGATCTTCTCCTTCGTGAACCGGGCGTTCGCCAGCGACTACACCGGCAACCGTGACATCGTGGTGGGCGGGGCGGGCCTGACAGGCGTGGAACTCGTGACCGAGCTGGCCCAGCGCGCCGAGATCCTCAGTCGCGAGCGCGGCCTGCCCCCCTTCCAGATCTACCTCGTGGAGGCCGGGCCCAAGATTCTCCCGATCCTCGACGACGCCCTGCGGCAGAAGGCCGAGCAGACCCTGCGCGAGTACGGCATCCACATCCTGGTGGGCCACCGCCTGATGAGTGCGACCGCCGACAGCGTGACGGTGCAGACTCAGGAGGGGGAGCAGTTGGTTCTCCAGGCGGGCAAGATCATCTGGACGGGCGGCATTGCGGCGCGCGACGTCGTGCGGGGCGAGCGGCTGGAGAAGGGCCCCGGCGGGCGGATTGCGGTGGACCCCTCCCTGCGCGCCAAGAACTACCCCGACGTGTTCATCATCGGCGACATGGGTTTGGCGCTGAATCAGGACGGCAAGCCGGTGCCCACCACCGCTCAGCACGCGGGACAGCAGGGCCGCCTGACCGGCAAGAACGTGATGCGCCTGGCGCGCGGCGAGGAACTGGAGCCCTACGAGCCGACCACCCTGGGCGAGTTCGTGAGCCTCGGTGGCCTGATGGCGGTGGGCTGGATGAAGCTGCCCTGGAACCAGAAGCTCGCCATCACGGGCGGCCTGGCCCACGTCATGAAGCGCGCCTCCGAGTGGCGCTGGCGGGCCAGCATCGACTGAGCATTTCCCCACCGGAGCCCTGGGACAGCGGTGAGCGAGCCGCCCCCGGGGCTCCCTCCTTTGGGCGGGGGCAGACATCCCCCCACCCCCAGGCCCTAAACTCTCCTTTATATGGTTCGCGGTGATCTCGCGGTGTTTCCGTTTCTCTCCGTCATGCAGATGTTGCTCTCCAGCGGGCGGGGCGGAAGGCTGAGCGTCGCACACGCGCGCGGGGGCGATCTCTGGTTCGAGCCGGGCGAACTCGTCCACGCGCGGGCAGGGACCCTGGCGGGCGAGGGCGCCCTGCAACTGCTGAGTAGCCTCGACGCGGGCATCTTCACCTTCGATCCCTCCGGCACGGCCCCCGAACGGACGCTTTCGCTGCGCCGCGACGCCGCCCTGCGCCAGATGATCGGGGAGGCGGACGCCTGGGGACCCCTGCTGCGCGTCTTCCCCGACTGGGAGCGGCCCCTGCGCTTCACGCTGCGTTGGACGGAGGCGCAGCCGGTCACCCGGGCGCAGTACCTTGCCCTGAGCCACATCGAGGAGAACCTGCCCCTCCGCGCCGTGCTGGAGCGGGCGGGGGGGTCGCCCCGAACCACGCTGGAGACGCTGCGGCCCTTTGTCACGGCGGGCCTGATCGAGCTGGGGTGAGGGCGGCCCGCCACACCGGACATGCGCCGTTTCACGCATTCATCCCCCGCCCCGCTCCCCTATACTGTCCCCCAGCAGTGACCGGGAGGAGTACCCGGAGGTTGCGCCCACAGGGAGGTCCCGCCGTGACTGAGAGCGGGCCCGGGAGGGCAGCCGGGGAAGGTCGCCCGCGAGCGAGGGGGAAGAAAGGCGAAGGCCACCGAGTAGAGCCCCCCGGGTTGCGCCCGACACAGCGCACCATAAGCGCCGCGCCCGCATACGGGCCGGAACGGCGGTGGTACCACGGGATAGGGAGAAGTCGCCTCGTCTCGTCCGCACTCGGAGTGAAAGCTTCGGCGGATGAGGCGTTTTCGTTTGGAGGTTCCCGTGACTCAATCCCTGCCCCCCCTGATCGGCCACCCACTTTCCGTCGTGGAGGCCCGCGCCCTGGCACAGCGACATGGCCTGCGTGAGCGGGTCTTGGCTTACGTCACGCGCCGACAGGACGAAATGCTCGTCTTCGAGCACACTCCCGAGTACCCGGACGCGGGCATCCAGGTTCCGGCGGGTGGTCTGGAACCCAGTGAGACGCCCGAGGAGGCCGCCGTGCGCGAGACGTGGGAGGAGACAGGACTGGGGCTGAGTGAGCCCGTCTATCTCGCCTCCTGGCACTGGCGGCGGGGGGGGCGGGAGGAAGTCTGGCACTTCTTCCACCTGTCGGCCCCACCAGACACCCCGGACGCCTGGGCGCACAGAGTCACACACGGCGAGGACGATGCCGGGCTCACCTCCCTCTGCCGCTTTGCCCCGCTGGGTGCCTGTGGCCTGACCCCCGGCGACGGCTACGACGCCGCCCTCCCTGACCTTCTGCGCCACCTCCAACTCTCCCCGATGGAGCTTCCCCATGACTGACACCACCTTCGACCCTACCGAGGCCAATTCCGGCGCCCTCGCCAGGGCCTTCGACCCCGCCGCCGTCGAGCCCGGGTGGGCCGCGCGCTGGAGAAGTGAGCCCTTCCGGGCAGACGCGAGCAGCGGCAAACCGCCCTTCACCATCGTGATTCCGCCGCCCAACGTGACGGGGAATCTGCACCTGGGGCACGCGCTCGACAACACCCTGATCGACACCCTGATCCGCTTCAAACGGATGGCTGGCTTCGAGGCGCTGTACCTGCCGGGCATGGACCACGCGGGCATCAGCACGCAGGTGGTCGTGGAGCGGCAACTGAAGAACGAGGGCCTGACCCGCTTCGACCTGGGGCGCGAGGCCTTCGTGAATCGCGTCTGGGAGTGGAAGGCGCAGTCGGGCGGGATGATCCTCGACCAGCTCACCCGCCTCGGCGTGAGTGTGGACTGGACCCGCGAGAAATTCACGATGGACGAGGAGTTGAGCAAGGCCGTGCGCGCCCAGTTCGTGCGGCTGTACCACGAGGGCCTGGCCTACCGGGGCGAGCGCATCGTGAACTGGGACCCCGCCTCGCAGACCACCCTCTCCGAACTGGAGATCGACCGCGAGGTCCGCAAGGGGAAGATGTCCACCCTGAGCTACAAGCTGGAGGACCCGAGCACGCCCCCCAGCAACGGCGAGAGCGGCGAAATCCGCATCGCCACCGTGCGCCCCGAGACGATCTTCGCCGACCAGGCCATCGCCGTGCATCCCGAGGACGACCGCTTCACCCACCTCGTCGGCCAGCGGGCGCGCATCCCCCTGTCAGGCCGCCTCATCCCGATCATCGCGGACGAGGCGGTGGAGCGCGAGTTCGGCGTGGGCGCCCTGAAGATCACCCCCGCCCACGACCCCACCGACTTCGAGATCGGGGAGCGGCATGGGCTCGCGCGGCCCAGCGTGATCGACCTCGACGGCAACCTCGCTGGCGACCTCGTGCCCGAGCCGTTCCGGGGAATGGAACGCTTCGCCGCCCGCAAAGCCGTGGTGGCGGCATTGAGTGAATCCGGCGACCTCCTTGAGGAGAGGGACCACGACACCGCCATCGGCCTGAGCGAGCGGACGAAGGTGCCGGTGGAGCCCATCGTCTCGACCCAGTGGTTCGTGAACATGAAGCCGATGGCTGAGCGCGCGCTCGCCGGGCTGGATGCGGGCGAGATTCGACTCACGCCCGAGCGGTACACCAAGGTCAACCGCGACTGGCTGGAGAACATCCGCGACTGGAACATCAGCCGCCAGCTCTGGTGGGGCCACCAGATTCCCGCGTGGTACGACGAGGAGGGCCGGGTGTACGTGCCCGACCCGGAAAACCCTGACCTCGACTGCGACCAGGACCCCCGCTACGCGCACCTCAATCTGCGGCGCGACCCGGACGTGTTCGACACGTGGTTCTCTTCCAACCTCTGGCCCTTCTCGACGCTGGGCTGGCCGGACACCGACTGCGAGGACTACCGCAAGTTCTACCCGACCCAGGTGCTCGTGACCGGGTACGACATCCTGTTCTTCTGGGTGGCACGTATGGAGATGGCGGGGTATCACTTCACGGGTCAGGCACCCTTCTCCACGGTGATGCTGCACGGCCTGTATCTGGATGCCAAGGGCCAGAAGATGTCCAAGAGCAAGGGCAACGGCATCGACCCGCTGGTGCTGATGGACCAGTACGGCACCGACGCCTGCCGCTTCGCGTGGGTGTATCTCTCGACCGGCGGCCAGGACATCCGGCACGACGAGCGCCGCTACGAGCAGGGGCGCAACTTCGCCAACAAGCTCTGGAACGCCGCCCGCTTCGCCCTGCTGCGGCTCACGGAGGGGGCGCCGGGGCTGACGGAGGACGACGCACTCACCCACTACGTGCGGAGCGCCGTGGACCGTCAGCAGGGCGAGACGCTGCGCAGCCGCGACGCGCTGGCCCAGCTCCGTGCCCGGCCCGACCTCACCCTCGCCGACCGCTGGATCATCAGCCGCCTGAACGCCGTGACGGCGGAGGTAACGGCCCTCCTGGACGGGTACGACCTCGGGGCCGCCATCCGCGCCCTGTACTCGTTCACCTGGGACGAATTCTGCGACTGGTACATCGAGGCGGCCAAGCCCGCGCTTGCGGGGGGGCAGCTCGGCACATTGGGCACCCTCAAGGCCGTGCTGGAGCACATCCTCAAGCTGCTGCACCCCTTCATGCCCTTTATCACGTCGGAGCTGTACGCCGCACTCGGGCACCGCCGACAGCTCGCCCTGCACTCGTGGCCGCAGCCGGACGACACGCTGCACGACGCGGAGGCCACCCGCGCCTTTGACGCCCTGCGCGCCGCCGTGAGCGCCGCCCGCAGTCTGAAGAACGAACTCGGCCTTTCTCCGCAAGACCGCCTCGCCGTGGCGGTGGAGGGAGACCTCGCCCCCCTCGTGCGTGAGAACGCCCGGGTGGTGGAAGGCGTCGCCCGCGTGACGCTCACGGACGCGCTGGAGGGCCGCACCCTCAGCGCCGTCGAGCAGGGCGTGACCGTGCGCGTGCCGCTGGAGGGCACGGTGGACGTGGGGGACTGGCTCACCCGGCAGCGCAAGCGCCTCGCCGAGTTCGACAAGCAGATCAGGCAGGCGCAGGGCAAGCTCGGCAACGAGGGCTTCGTGGCCCGCGCCCCTCATGATGTGATCGAGGAGGAGCGGCGCCGCGTGCAGGACTTCGGGGCGCAGAAGGAGAGATTGGAGCAGGTGCTGGCGCAGTTCGCGTGAGGAGGAGAGGCGTCAGGTCTTGGAAGTCCCCGTGCCCGGAGAGGGCAGCGGGGGCTTTGCCGTTGGCCGCGATCACCTCGTAATCACCTATTGTGGCGTTATGAAGCCCTGGCACGCCGCCCTCTGCGCCGCCCTGCTGTCGGCGTGCAGTCCCGGCCTGGACCTGTACACGCCGCCCGTCGCCCGTGACTACGTGGCCTCGTGTGCGCGCGACCCGCAGGCCCTCTCGTGCCGGGCGATCCTGCCCACCCTGAACGGCCTCAACGATGAAGTGACCGTGGTGCTGGTCAACGCGGGTCCCGACAGCAGCAATGCCCTTCTGGCCGAGAGGCTGGCGGGGAAGGGCGTCAGGCTGGAGGACTTCCTCACCTCGCCCGAGGCCGCCGCGTATGCCTGCGCTAACGTCTTCCTCGCCTCCGAGTTGCGCTCGGGTCGGATGCAGACCCTGGACGGCAAGAGGCACACCGTCGAGTGCCTCTTGAGTGAGGGGCAAACGGAGATGTGCCGAATTGACGGCACCACCGAGGGTTTCAATGTTCTGGACCATGCGAACGGCCCGAGGAGGGGGAGCGTCTACCTCATGACGGGACCCCTGCCTTTCTAGCCCACCCTTCACCTCCTCGTTGGCCCTCTCCGACTCCGGCAAGCCGACGCTCGTCCGGCGGCTGGAGGCGAATCACGGGGCGCTACGCCTGACTCCCCCCGACACCTTCCCCGTCGCCCGGGTGGGACGCCGACGGCCGGGCGGAAGGGGGCAGGCCGGGAGAATGAACCTTCTGCCTCTTTCCGTGTCCTTGCTCAAGGGTGCCCGCGCACAGGACACATTTGCAGGAGGGAATAATTGGTCATGACCGAATCCGAAGGCCACCGGGAAACGTCGTTCCTCCGCGCATCGGGACGGGGATTGTCCACGGCGCCGCTGCTCGTGCTGCTCAGCCTCGCGCTCGGGAGTTGCGACACCCGGACGAGCAACGCCAACACCTCCGGCCCCACCCAGAGGAGCGCGGGCACCACGACCACGGGCACGGCGCAGAACCAGACCACCACTCCGGCGGCCACGGCGCCGAGCGAGCCCACAGCCGCGAACCCGGGAACGACCCAGGGACAGACCCAGGGGCAGACGGCGCAGGCCCCGGCCGCGTCGGGGACGACCACCGTCTCCACCGAGAGGCTTGACCTGTTGAACTACGAGGAGAACACCATCGACGTGGTCGAGCAGCGTCAGGACGGGGTGGTGTTCGTCACACGCTTCGACGCGCCGCAGCCGGGCCTGCTCTCCAACCCCTTCGGGGGCCCGGCGCCCACCCCGGGCCCGAGCGCGGGCGGGGGCATCGAGCCGACGGGCTCGGGGTCGGGCTTTTTCATCGACGACCGGGGCTTCATCATCACCAACAACCATGTCGTCAGCGGGGCGAGCCGGGTCACCGTGCGTCTGCATGAGAGTCAGCGCGAGTACCCCGCCCGCGTGATCGCCACCGCCCCCGACTACGACCTCGCCCTCCTCCAGGCCCAGAACGTCCCTCAGAACGCCTACGAGCCGATGGCCCTGGGCAACAGCGACCGGGTGCGGGTGGGGCAGAAAGCTATCGCCATGGGCGCGCCCTTCGGGCTGGAGTTCACCGTCACCCAGGGGATCGTGTCGGCGAAGAACCGGGTGGTGCCCATCGGCGTGAACGACATCCCGCAAAACACCATCCAGACCGACGCGGCGATCAACCCCGGCAACTCGGGCGGGCCGCTGGTGAACAGCCGGGGCGAGGTGATCGGGGTGAACACCCAGATCCTCTCCCCCGCTGGGGCGGCGACGGGCGTGGGGCAGAGCGCGGGCGTGGGCTTCGCGGTGCCCATCAACGTCGCCAAAGCGATCCTGCCCCGCTTGCGCGTGGGGCGCGAGGTGGGGGCGCCGCGCATCGGGATCGTGGGCTTCCCGCTTCAGGCACTCAGCCCGCAGGCGCGACAGGGGCTGGGGCTTCCCGACAACGGCGTGCTCGTGCAGGAGGTGTCCCCGGGCAGCCCGGCCTCCGGCGCGGGCCTGCGGGGCGGCAGCCGCGAGGTCGCCGTGCCGGGCGGCAGCCTGCGGGTGGGCGGGGACATCATCACGCGCATCGAGGACCAGGAGGTCTCCACCGTGCAGGACCTGCAAAGTGCGCTGATCGTCCGGCAGCCCGGCGACGAGGTGACCCTCACGGTGCGGCGCGGCGGGCAGACCCGGCAGCAGACGCTGACGCTGGCCGGGCCCGGCAACCCCTGAGCCGTCCCTTCCCTGACGAAGCACGTTCCTGAACACGCCTGTTAAAGCGGGACGCAGCGTTCTGCTCGTGACTAGGCCGGGAGAAGGGGCGACCAGCGGACCACCGCAGCCCCGGCCTCCCGGTCGCCGGGGCTCAGGCCAGCAGACGTTCGGTCAACCCCGGCAGCAGGCGGTAGACGTTCACCCCGCACTCCCGGTCGAACTCGGTCTTCAGGGCCAGCCCCGCGCGCCACTTGTCCGGCGTGCGGGCAGTCACGCCGTACCGCAGGGCCACGTCCACCACGCGCTCGTGCACCGTGCAGAAGCCATCTGCCAAGGCGAGCGTGTCGCACAGTTGCAGGAGGCGGTCCTCATCCGTCTGCCGGGCCAGGGCGAGAAGTTCCCCCAGCCGGGCCCACTCCTCGGGCGTGCCGTCCCACTCGCCCTGAAGGGTGTCGAGGCTGGGGATGACGAAGGAGTGGGTCAGGGCGATACGCGCCGCGTCCGTATACCCCAACTTCATCAGGAAGTCGTGCCCGTCGAGGATGTGGCGGTCGCGGTTGGGGCCGGTGCGGCGCCCCAGGTCGTGCAGCAGGCCCAGGGTGTGCGCCCGCTCCGGGTCCAGGGTGGGGTGGCGCCCGGCGATCAGCCGCGCCGCGAGCGCCACGTTGCGGGAGTGCCCGACCCAGGCGCCGGGGTTCATGGCCTCGGCCTCCAGGAGCAGGTGTTCAGCGGTGGCGGGGTCGGGGAGGCCGGTGGACATACCCCCATCATGCGGCAGGCTCCGCCTCAGGCCCGGCTCCACCCCGCCGCCTGCCCCAGCGCCTCGGCGGCGGCGTCCACCTCGGCCTCGGTGGTGGCCCGCCCGAAGCTGAAGCGCAGGGTCGAGCGGGCGTCTCCCTCGCTCATGCCGACGGCGGTCAACACGTGGCTGGGCTGCATCGTCCCAGCGGCGCAGGCACTCCCGGCGCTCGCGCAGACGCCCAGCAGATCGAGGTTCATCAGCAGGGCCTCGCCGTCCGCGCCGGGGACCGTCACCGAGGCGACCTTGGGGCTGGCGTCGGGTGGATGATTGACACGCAGGTCGGGAACGCTCGCCACCCGCTCCAGGAAGCGCGCCCGTAAGTGGGTGAGGTGTGCGAAGGTGGCCTCCCGCTCGGCCTCCGCGTGGGTGAGGGCCATCCCCGCCGCGTACACGCCCGCCGTGTTCTGGGTCCCGGCGCGCAGCCCCCCCTCCTGCCCGCCGCCCAGGGTGACGGGGGGGAGAACCGTGCCACGCCGCACGTACAGAAAGCCCACCCCGCGCGGCCCACCCCACTTGTGCGCGCTGAGGGTGGCGTAACTTACCCCCCAGCCGGGAAGGTCGAGGGGCAGCACGCCGGGGGCCTGCACCGCGTCGGTGTGGTAGGGAATGCTCCGCCCGGCGGCGACGGCAGCCAGGGCGGCCGTGTCCTGCACGGTGCCGAGTTCGTTGTTGGCGTGGTGGATGGAGACGAGCGCGGTGTCGTCCCGCAGGGCCTGCGCGAGCTGGGCGGGGTGATAGCGTCCCTGCGCATCCGGTGTCAGGAAGGTCACTTCCCACCCCCGGGCGGCGAGCAGGCGTGCGGGCGCAAGGACGGCGGAGTGCTCGGTGCGGGTGGTAACGAGGTGGCCGGGCCGACCGTGGGCCTCCGCCCACGCCTGGGCCACCCCGAGGAGCACGTGGTTGTCCCCCTCGGTTCCTCCGCCGTTGGCGACCAGGGTGCGGGCGTCCACCCCCAGGGCGGCGGCGACGCGGGCGCGGCCCTCCTCCAGCCGCTCGCGGGCGGCCTGCCCCGCCGTGTGGACCGAGGCCGGATTGCCGGGCAGCGCGGCGGCCTGGGCAAAGGCGGTCAGGGCCTCCAGCGTCATGGGGTGGGTGGCGGCATAGTCGAGGTAGATCATGGTCGTGGGGTGTGGGTGGGGGCAAAGCACCCGGTCCGGGGGCCCACCCGTCAAGGTAGCGGGGGGTGGGCCGCCCGGACGTGGAGGAGACACGTTTCATGCCCCGCACCGTCTCGGCCGTCCTCAAGCGGACGAGCCCCGGCAGCGCGGGGCGTTCTCCTGCCGAATGAGGCTAACCTCCGAGTTCACCCTGGAGGAGCAGGGGTTCCGGAGGCTGAGATGATCCTTAGATCAGGTTGACTGAGAAAGCGTTGCGTTCCACACCCCACAGTCCCGGAACCCGACTCCCCGAGCTCTCAAAGCGTCTGGACCAGAATTGGCGTCGTGGTGGGTTGCGGGCTGCCGCCGGGGGGCTCGACGCTGACGGCGACCGTCGCGCCGGTGGCCAGGCCCGTCAACAGGAAGCCCTGACCCTCGAACAGGCCGAGGGAGACGGGGACGCCGCCCTGAATCTGCCACATCTGGTATATCCGCCCCGCCTCGGCGGGTTGCGCCAGGTACACGTACGCGCGGCCGTCCGGCAGGCGCACGAGTTGCCCGAGACGGTTGCCGTTCGCCTCCAGGGGCTGGGTCGTCGCGCCCGGCGTGCTCGCGTAGCGGCGCAGCGGATCGCCCTCGGGCCGCAGAACGAGCACGAGGGCGAGCGCCGCCGCGAGCCCCAGGGCGGCCAGGGGCAGCCAGGTTCGGTTCGGCCTGCGCCGGGTGACGGGGGGCGCTGCGGAGACGACCGGGGCAGCGGGTTCCGGCCGTTCCCGGACGAGGCGGGCCATCAGCCGCTCCTCGGCGCCGCCGGGCACGGGCTCCTGCGGCAGCGCCTCGGCCAGGGCGACGAGCGCTTCCTGGTCGGCGTCCACCTGGGCGCGCAGGGCGGGGTCAGCGTCCAGCGCGGCGCGGACGCGGGCCTCTTCCTCCGGGGGCAGGATTCCCAGGGCGTAGGCGGTGAGTTGGTCACGGTCGGGGCTCGTCACGGATGCTCACCTCCTTCCAGGGCGTCCGATGAGGGCGAAGGGTCGGGTTGGGCCGCGCCTCCCAGGTGCCTGCGCATTCGGTCCAGGGCGGCGCGCAGGCGGGATTTGACCGTTCCCACGGGCAGCCCGGTCAGGGTAGCGAGTTCCGAGTGAGAATGGCCCCGGAAGTACGCGAGTTCGACCAGTTCCCGCTGGGAGGGCTCCAGCACCTGCACGGCGCGACTTGCCAGGATGCGGTCGGTGGGGTCGGGCGCCGCCACGGGCGCGTCCCAGTCTTCGAGTTCGAGCGCCACGTCGGGCCGATCACGCAGTTCCTGGAGAAAGCGGTGGTGCGCAATGCTCACGAGCCAGGTCTTGACGCTCGCCCGGGTGGGATCGAAGCGGGCTGCGTGCCGCCAGGCGTTCATAAAGGCGTCTTGCACGCAGGATTCCACGTCGTCGCGTTGGCGCAGCATCCGGTGGCCGAGGGCGTAGAGCAGCCGTGCGTGGCGTCGGTGCAGTTCCCGCAGGGCGTCCTCGTGTCCACCCGCCATCGCCTGGATAAGGGCCTCGTCGGAGGCGTCGTCGGCAGGTGGGAAGACTAGGGTCATGGGGCCAGCCCAGCCTAACAGGGACGGAGGCAGGAGGTGTCCCCCCGGGACGGACGCCGGCTCGACTCAGGACCGGGGCGTGGGCCCGGACACGGGAACGGCGGCGTCCACCGTGACGGGGTTCCTGACCTCGGCGCTCGCGGCAGGCAGGGTGGGAGCGGGAGCGGGCACATCCGGCGTGGTGTCCAGACCCCGGCGCAACTCGTCGGTCACCGCGCCCGTGGACTTGCGGAACTCGCGCAGGCCCTGACCGATACTCTTGCCGAGTTCCGGCAGCTTGCGCGGTCCGAAGACGATCAGGGCCACCACGAGGATGATCAGCAGTTCAGGCGCACCGATATTGGGCATAGGTTTCTCCCTGGGGGCAACCGGCAGCGCCGGAGGAGGAGGGCGGAGGGAACGGGGGAGCGGGTGGACCACCGAGGCCCGTTCCCTTCTTCACCCGGCTATATGCGACTTCCCTCCGGTTCGGATTGCCGGGTCGCCTTTCTGAAGATTCGCTGAGCCCGGCGCTACACTGCCCGCCGTGACCGACCCGCCGCCCCTCCACCTCACCGCCACGCCAGGCCGTCTCGACGCCGTGCTCGCGGAGCTGACGGGTCAGAGCCGCTCGCAGGTCGCCGGGTGGATCGAAGGCGGGCATGTGCAGGTGCGCGGCGACGTGGCGCGCAAGGCCAGTCTCAAGTTGCGCGGGGGTGAGGCGCTGACGGTCCACCTCCCCCCTCCCCCGGACGCCACCGTGTCGCCCGAGGACGTGCCCCTCGACGTGCTGTACGAGGACGAGGCCATGATCGCCGTGAACAAGCCGCCCGGCATGGTGACCCACCCGGCGCCCGGCGTCTCAGGCGGCACCCTCGTCAATGCCCTGCTGGGCCGCATGAGCCTCCCCGAGCAGGAGGGCGCCCTGGGACCGGACGGCTACCGCCCCGGCATCGTCCACCGCCTCGACAAAGACACCAGCGGCGTGATCGTGGTCGCCAAGACCGTGCAGGCGCACGCGCGGCTGGCCGCCGCCTTCAAGGACCGCGACACCCACAAGACATACCTCGCCATCGCGGCGGGGACGTGGCGGGCCGAGGACCCCGTGCGGGTGGACGCGCCGATTGGCCGCCATCCCACCGCACGGCAGCGCATGGCGGTCGGCGGCGTGAGCCCCCGCGAGGCGCAGACCCTCTTCACCCCACTCGCCGCCCACGGGGACGGGCATGGGCGCACCCTCGCCCTCGTTCGGGCCCAGCCGCGCACGGGCCGTACCCACCAGATTCGCGTCCACCTCGCGCACCTGGGCAGTCCCATTCTGGGCGATCCGGTGTACGGGCGGGAAAGTCAGGCTATAGGGCGACACGCGCTGCACGCGCACTTCCTGACCCTTCCCCACCCTGTCACGGGCGAGGCGCTGAATCTGCATGCGCCTGTGCCCGACGACATGCTGAACGCCTGGGTGGCACTGGGGGGGACGGTTCCGGCGGACTTGGAGACGCCGCCCTCGTGAAACCTATATTCCTAACGCCTCCCGAAGGACAGCAGCGATAGGGAATTCTGTTCCTCCCCCAACCAATCCAGAGCGATCAAGCTTGATCCAAGAGTTGATCAGGAACCGAGTGGCCTCGTGCTCGCGCCGTGCGGCGATCAGGGACACAGCCCCTTCAATCAGGGAACGAGTTTGGACGCCGTCATGTAACGCGTCGTTCGCAGATTGCAGAAGTAGCTCGCCCGGGTAGTATTCCTGAGCCCACCCACTCGTCAAACCCGGCCTGGTGCTCGCGGTAGTTACGCGACGAATTCCGGCAGGTGGTCCGGGTCGGTGACCTCGATGCCCCAGTCCTGATGGAGCGCAGAGTAAGGCAAGCCGAGATCGGCGGCGGCCTGGCTCATGCGGGGGTTGAGCTTGGAAGGCATAGCTCGACGTTAGCACCGGCCTGCCAGGGTTGGTTTTCCCCGTGAAGCACGCCGCCTCCCCACTTGATTTTTCCAAGCGTACCGTGTACACTTTCTCTTCGTGCGCCGTCCGGGATGTGCCCGGCGGTTGGAAAGTGCCCCCACTTTCAGGACATGCTGGATGCCGAAGGCTTGGCGTTTGCTGGTCACTGGGGCTGTGCTTTCCCGAAAGGACCACAAATGAACTTTGATCAACTGATCGCGCCCGAACTCGCGGCGCGTCTCGCCGAGCGCGGCATCACCGAAGCCACCCCTATTCAGGTCGAGAGCCTGCCCCACGCGCTGGCGGGGAAAGACCTGATCGGTCGCGCCCGCACGGGCACGGGCAAGACGCTCGCCTACGCGCTTCCCATCATCCAGAACCTCGAACCCAGCCGCGAGCGGGGCCGCGCGCCGCGTGCCCTGGTGCTCGCGCCCACCCGCGAACTCGCCAAGCAGGTCGCCGAGGAGTTCGCCAAGAGCGGCGGTGACCTCGTGACCGCGACCGTGTACGGCGGCGCCGCCTACGGCCCGCAGGAGGGCGCGCTGCGCCGGGGCGTGGACGTGATCGTGGGCACCCCCGGGCGCCTGATCGACCACTTGGAGCGCGGCAACATCGACCTGAGCAAGGTCGAGTACGTTGTGCTCGACGAGGCCGACGAGATGTTGAGCGTGGGCTTCGCGGACGCCATCGAGACGATCCTTCAGGCGACTCCCGAGACCCGGCAGACCATGCTCTTCAGCGCCACGCTGAACGACGACATCCGCCGCATCTCGCGCAAGTACCTCAAAGACCCTGTCGTGGTGGACCTGGTGGGCGAGGGCAAGAGCCAGGCCGCCCAGAGCGTCGAGCACCTCAAGGTGAAGGTGGGCCGCACCCGCACCCGCGTGCTGGCCGACCTGCTCACCGTCTACAACCCCGAGAAGGCCATCGTCTTCACCCGCACCAAGCGCGAGGCGGACGAGCTGGCGAACGAGCTGATCCACCGAGGCATCGAGTCCGAGGCGCTGCACGGCGACCTGGCGCAGAGCCAGCGTGAGCGTGCGCTGGGTGCTTTCCGCGCGGGCCGGGTGGGCGTGCTCGTCGCCACTGACGTTGCCGCGCGTGGCCTCGACATCCCGGAAGTGGACCTCGTGGTGCAGTACCACCTGCCGCAGGACCACGAGAGCTACATCCACCGCTCGGGCCGCACCGGGCGCGCGGGCCGCACCGGCACCGCCATCGTGATGTACGGCGACCGCGACAGCCGCGAGATGCGGGGCCTGGAGTACCGCACGGGCGTGCAGTTCATCGAGCGTCCGCTGCCCACCCCCAGGGAAGTGCAGGCCGCCAGCGCCAAATCCGCCGCCGACCTCATCCGCAAGGTGGACCCCACGGTCGCCACGAGCTTCCAGGCGGAGGCCGAGCGCCTCTTCAGCGAACTCGGCCTGGAGGCGCTGACCCGGGCGCTGGCCAAGGTCAGCGGCGTGAGCGAGCCCGTCAAGGCCGCCAGCCTGCTGAGCGGTGAGGAGGGCCTGACCACCCTGATCCTGCACGGCGAGCGCCTGAGCGTGGCCCGCGCGGTGGCCCTGCTCGCGCGAAACAGCGACGTGGACACCCGCCGCCTGGGCCGGGTGCGCCAGTGGCGCGGCGGCGCGGTGGCCGACGTGCCCAGCGAGTACGTCGAGAAGCTTCTGGCCGCCTCCCCCCTGGAGGGCGAGATCGGCGTGGAAGTCGCCGAGGAACTTCCCGAGCTGTTCGAGGCCCCGACCCGCGAGGGCCGTCAGGGCGGCAACGGCGGCGGACGCGGCTACCGCGACGAGGGTGGCTACCGTGGCGGACGCCAGGGCGGCGGCTACGGCAACCGTGACGGCGGCCAGGGTGGCTACCAGGGCAACCGTGGCGGTCAGGGCCGCTGGAGCCGCGAGCGCGACGGCGGCAGTCAGGGCGGCGAGCGCCGCCGCGAGGACTTCGCCGACCGCGAGTTCGTGCCCGCCGGACGCTGAACGCGCTGAACCGAACCCATCATGAGCGCCCCTGCCCAAGTGGTGGGGGCGCTCCTCTTTGGGCGTGCAGCTTTTCAAGAGCTCGCCTTGACTTTCACCCCCCGTATCCTCCACACTTGTTACCGTAACGACTGAGGAGCATATGGGGCGACCGCCGAATCCACAGGCCAAAACCGATCTTTTGGGGCGAGCCGCCGCCTACGTGCTGGAGCACGGCCTCACGGACCTCAGCCTGCGGCCCCTCGCGGACGCCCTCGGGGTGAGTGCCCGCCTGCTGCTCTACCACTTCTGCTCGAAGGAACAGCTCGTCGTGGAGGTGCTGGGGGCCATCGCCGCACAGCAGCAGGTGGTCTTGGCCCAGGTGGACCCCGCCGCCGACCCGGATGAGCGGTTCGACGTGCTGTGGGCGCGGCTGACCTCGCCCGAACTCACGCCCTTCCTGCGCTCGCTCTTCGAGGTGGAACTTCACGCCATCGACGAAGACGGCCTGTATCGGCAGTTCGCGCAGGGTGCCCTCCACGCCTGGCTCGGGGTGGTGACCGCGCACTTGAAAGAGGAGGTCCCAGCGTCCAGCGCCAACTGGGTCCTCGCGGCGCTGACGGGGCTACTGATCGACCGCTTCTCGACCGGGGAGGAGAGGCGCACCGATGAGGCGTTTTGCGCGCTGAAGGGCGCGCTGCACGCAGGAGGTTTGTTATGACGACTGCCACCGTTTCACCGTCCCGTCCAGCCCTGCGCCTGCCCCTCCTCGTCGCCCTCGGGGTCGCGCTGTGGTTCCTGGCCGCGATGATGTTCCGCGTGCTGGGACCCTTCGTGCTCGTGCCGGGAAATGCGGCGCTTCCCCTCGTCTTCGCGCTATTCATTCCCGTCGCCTGGGCGTTCCTCCGGGTGGGTGTCACCCTCGGCGGCGCCGGGGGAAGCGCCATTCTGCCCGCTGCGGTGGTCATGTCCCTCACCGCCATGCTGCTCGACAGCCTCGCCCTGACGTTCTTTCCAGCCATCTACGGGCTGCCGCCCGCCCAGCTCTTCCTGGTCGCCACGTCGCTCCTGTGGGGTGTGGCCTGGATTTTGCTCATCGCCTTCGTGCAGGCCCGACGCGCTGGCTGAAAATCCACCTCCGCCCTGTTCCGAACGCCCGTTTGTTCCCTCTCCCGTACCGCTCGCCTCATCTAGACGCGCCTTGATCATCCGCCTGCTCACGCCGTAGGGTGAAGCCCATGAGCCGCATTCTCGTGGTGGTACTTCTTGGCGCCGGGGGTTGATGGCTGCTGAGCGCGAGCGCGTGCCACCCCCCGCCCCACGACCGGGCGGGGGTTTTCGTTGAGGAGAGGGTGCTGAACGGGCAAAGGAGACACCGGATATGGGGAACGGGGAACAACGCCGACACAGAGAGACCGCCCGGGGAGGGTCGTCATTTCGCGCCGCGCCGCCGAGAGGTCAGCGTGGCGCGCGTCTTCTGGAAGCACGATGGGCGGGAATCCCGAAGGGGACCGTAAGGAGGAACGCATGACGCAGACGGAATTGACGGGCGCCAAGGCCCTCTGGGCCACTCTCTCCGCCCACGGCATCACGACCGTGTTCGGCTACCCCGGCGGGGCGATCATGCCCGTTTACGACGCGCTGACCTTTTATCCCGAGGTGCGCCACGTCCTCGCGCGGCACGAGCAGGGCGCCATCCACGCGGCGGAGGGCTGGGCCAAGGCGACGGGCGAGATCGGCGTGTGCCTCGCCACCTCGGGACCCGGGGCGACCAACCTCGTCACCGGGCTCGCCGACGCGATGCTCGACTCGGTGCCCATCCTGGCGATCACGGGCAACGTCGCGCGGCACCTGATGGGCACGGACGCCTTTCAGGAGGCGGACATCACCGGGATCACCCTGCCCATCACCAAGCACAACTACGTGGTGCGGGACGTGGAGGAATTGCCGCGCGTGATCGCCGAGGCCATCCGCATCGCGCGCAGCGGTCGGCCCGGCCCGGTCCTCGTGGACATTCCCAAGGACATTCAGCTTGCCCCCTACCACGGTGAGATCACTGCGCCCCACGCCCGGCCCGAGATTCCAGCGCCGAAGCCGGAGGCCATCGAAAAGGCCCGCGAACTCCTCCAAGATGCGAAAAAGCCCGTCATCATGGTTGGCGGCGGCTCGCTCGACGCGGCGGCGGAGATCACCGCCCTCGCCCGCGCGTGGGACATTCCCGTCATCACGACCTTGATGGGGCTGGGCTCGTTCCCGTCGAGCGACCCCCTTTGGCTGGGGATGCCAGGGATGCACGGCTCGGTCGCGGCTAACCGCGCGATCAGTGAGGCGGACGTGCTGCTGGGCATCGGCCTGCGGTTCGACGACCGGGTGACGGGCCGGGTGAACGGCTTCGCGCCGAACGCCTCGATCATCCATGTGGACCTCGACGCCGCCGAGATCGGCAAGATCGTGCGGACGCATGTGCCGGTGCGCGGAGATGCGCGGGTGGCTGCCCAGATGCTTGCCGAGGGCGCCCAGAAGCTCGACCTTCCCGAGTGGCGGGAAAAGATCGCCGAGTGGAAGACCCGCACCCAGGAGCCCGACCACTGGGGCGCCGGGTACGCGGTGAAGGCCGTGGTGGACCGCCTGCGCCCCGACGACATCCTCTCCTCGGACGTGGGCCAGCACCAGATGCTCGCCGCACAGCTCGCCCGCTTCGAGCGGCCCCGGCGCTGGATCAACTCGGGCGGCCTGGGGACGATGGGCTTCGGCTTCCCGGCAGCGATTGGGGCGGGCATGGCCGAACCCGGCGTGCGCAGCATCGTCATCGCGGGGGACGGCGGCTTCCAGATGACGGCGCAGGAACTCGCCACGCTCAAGAAGTACGACGTGCGGAACGTCAAAATCTGCATCATCAACAACTCGTTCCTGGGGATGGTCCGCCAGTGGCAGGAACTCTTCCACGAGAAGCGGTACTCCGAGGTCTACCTGGGGGATTCCAACCCCGACTTCCTCAAACTGGCCGACGCCTACGGGGTGCCCGCCTACCGCGCCGACTGCGCCGAGGAGCTGCCCGAGGCCATCGACGCCTGGCTGAACGACCCCAAGAGTTCGCTGCTGGAGATCGTGGTGCCCAACGAGCACGGCGTCTTCCCGATGGTGCCCAGCGGGGCCAGCCTGAGCGAGATGATCGAGACCGAGCCGCCCCGCCCCACCCCCGGCATCGAGAAGAACACCGCCGCCGAGGAGGCCAAGAACGCATGACGGGCAATTTCGACCCCGGCCAGAAGGACCACCTCGTCTCCGCCCTCGTGCGCGACGAGCCGCGCGTGCTGACCCGCATCACGTCCCTCTTCGGGCGGCGCGGGTACAACATCAGGAGCCTCAGCGTGGGCTCCACCGAACACCCCGGCCTCAGCCGCATGACCTTCGTGGTGACGGGCGACCGGGGCGTGGTCGAGCAGGCGATGCGCCAGCTTGAGAAGCTGCACGACGTGGTGAAGATCATCGACCACAGCCTCGAAAAGTTCGTGGACCGCGAACTCGTGCTCGTGAAGGTCGCCATCACGCCCGAGAGCCGGGTGGAGGTCCGCCAGATCGCCGAGGACTTCCGCGCCCGCATCGTGGACGTGGGCCGCCACGCCCTGACCTTCGAGGTGACCGGCGACGAGGGCAAGATCACCGCCTTCATCGAGCAGATGCGCTCCTTCGGCATCATCGAGACGATGCGGACGGGGCGGGTGGCCCTCACGCGCGGCTCGAACGCGGACATTCCCAGCCACGTCTACCACGAGGGGGAGACGGAGACGCTGAGGCCCGTAGTGGAGGCCGCCGAGCCGCGGGAGACGAAGGCGGGAGGGGTGCCGAATCTGTTCTGAGTCGAAGGCGACCCCTCAGTCAGCTTCGCTGACGGCTCCCCTGGGAAGGGAGCCAAAAAGCACGGCTTGAAGAGCACTTCACAGCCTCCCTTTCAAGGGGAGGTGCCCCCGTAGGGGGCGGAGGGGTTGCACGCCGCCCACCCTCCCCTAGCCCACATTCCCCTCCACCTCACACTCTGTAGGAGAATCCCCCAATGGCTGCGAAAATGTACTAACCGCGAATAGGGATTGACTCGGAGCGCCAAGTGTGATTAGGCGGGGAGGTCAAAGAACTTGAGGTTGTGGGCGAGGACGAGGAGGGCGACCTTGAGCCGCAAGCTCGCCATCGTCTTGACCTGCCCCCACCGCAAGCCGGAACCCACCAGCACCGAGAACGCCGACTCGATGATCTTGCGGGCAGCCGCATATTCGTCTTTCCAACGAGGGTCAGGACGCTTGGCATTGCTTTTGGGTGGCGTCAGGTACGTGCCGGACTGATAGCCTTTGTCCCCAATCTGCTTCGGCCCACCGAAGGTGGGCCAGTCGCGGTTCATCACGCACCCGACGGTGAAGTCATGCTCGTTGGCGGGCCGGAGCACGTACTGGGCGATTTTGCCATTCAGGGTCGTCCAGGCATGCAGCTTGAACCCATACACCGGGCCGGAGGTACTGAAGCCGTGTCGTGCCCCCTTGAACTTGCAACGGGGAGCGCGCTTGAAGGTGCAGACTGGGAGGGGTTCGGAGTCCACGGCCACGAAGTCCAGTGCCTGGACTTCGACACTCGCGCCCTCGATCACAGGGGTCAAGCGTTCCAGCCGGGTACGGGCCTGGACCTCCGAAGGGTAATGGGGACAGTGGTTGAGTTTGAGCATCCTCCACCAGCCCCTGAAGTAGGGTGCTTTGTGAATCCGCTGCAATAGGGCCACCGCCACCAATTCGGCGTCACTGATCTTCTCGTGGGGGTGGACCAGCTTGGATGGCATCTGGGGGGTCAGCCAGACCGTCAGGCGTCGCAGGGCGTCGGGAATGGGGAGTAGACTGAGGTCGGGACGGCACATGAGCACCGTCCCTTTGCCATTTCTCCCCCCACCCTGTCAACCCCTATTCGCGGT
The DNA here is from genome assembly GCF_025997855.1 of Deinococcus aetherius. Lineage (NCBI taxonomy): Bacteria > Thermotogati > Deinococcota > Deinococci > Deinococcales > Deinococcaceae > Deinococcus > Deinococcus aetherius. The sequence continues at coordinate 775,946 of NZ_AP026560.1, read as the reverse complement.
TACTACGACCGCGACGTCTCCCTCTCCCCCATCGAGGACAAGCTGATCGCCATCATCGGCTACGGCTCGCAGGCGCACGCGCACGCGCAGAACCTGCGGGACAGCGGCCTGAAGGTGGTGGTCGGGCTGCGGGAAGGGTCGAGCAGCCGGGTCAAGGCCGAGCAGGCGGGCCTGCGCGTGACCAGCATCGAGGACGCGACGCGGGAGGCGGACGTGGTGATGCTGCTCATCCCCGACGAGACGCAACCGAAGGTCTACGAGGAGAGCATTGCCCCGAACCTCACGGACGGCAAGGCGCTCGCCTTCGGGCACGGCTTCAACATCCACTTCGGGCGCATCAAGCCGCCGCAGGGCGTGGACGTGTTCCTGGTCGCGCCCAAGGGACCCGGGCACATGCTGCGCCGCGTGTACGTGGACGGGGCGGGGATGCCCAGCATCTTCGCGGTGGGGCAGGACGCGAGCGGGGGGGCCCGTGAGGTCGCGCTGGCCTACGCCCGTGGCATCGGCGGCACCCGGGCGGGCGTGCTGGAGACGACCTTCAAGGAGGAGACGGAGACGGACCTCTTCGGGGAGCAGTCGGTGCTGTGCGGCGGCGTCACGCACTTGATCCAGGCGGGCTTCGAGACGCTGGTGGAGGCGGGCTATCAGCCAGAGATCGCCTACTTCGAGACATTGCACGAGGTCAAGCTGATCGTGGACCTGATCTACGAGAAGGGCTTCGAGGGGATGCGCCACTCCATCTCCAACACGGCCGAGTTCGGCGACTACGTGACCGGCCCGCGCATCATCACGGATCAGACGAAGGCCGAGATGAAAAACGTGCTGGGGGACATCCAGAGCGGCAAGTTCGCCGGGCAGTTCATTCAGGACGCCGAGAGCGGTTTCCCCTACATGAACGAGCAGCGCCGCAAGATGCGCGATCACCTGCTGGAGACGGTGGGCAAGGAGTTGCGGGGCAAGATGCCCTTCATCAACAAGCAGGCGCTGGAGGTGTAAGGAGCGGTCAGCTCTCAGCCGTCAGCGGTCAGCCTTTTCGGGGGGCTGGCCGCTTTCCCTTGCTCATTCCAACCGCCTTAGCATGTCCCCATGACCACGTTCACCCTGCGTCGGCAGGACGCCCTCGCCTGGAGCGGCGAGCACGAGTGGAGGAAAGGGCAGTCCTACGTGCGTGACCTCACCGGCCTGAGCGCGCGGCCGGAGGGGGCGGCGACCGTGCTGCGCGGGACGGCTTACGGGCAGGAGCCGTATGGGGTGCGGGCCACCGTGGAGGGCGGCGAGGTGGTTTCGGCCCGCTGTTCCTGCCCGGTAGGCGGCGGAGGACACTGCAAACACGTCGCGGCCCTGCTGGCGAGGGCAGTGGAGGACCGGGCGGCCTTCACCGCTCTCCCCGAACTCTCCGAGGTGCTGGAGGGCCTGAGCGTGCCCGAACTCCACCGCCTCATCCACCGGATGCTCGACCGCGCGCCGGAACTGGAGGCCCTCCTTCATGCCAGTTCCGCCCGCAGTGCCCGCACCGGCAGCGCCCGCGAGCGGATCGAGGCGGCCTTCGACGCGATTCGCCGCACCTACAACCCCGAGTGGGACCACGAGGGCGAGGGGCCGGACACCGAGGCAATTGACCTCGTGCTGGAGGGGGCGGACGCCCTGCTGGAGAACCTGGAGGCGCTGGACTCGGCGTGGGCGGCGCAGGTGCTCGACACCTACCTCGCCGTGCTGGACGAGGTGGAGGACACCTACGACGACGATTTCGACTGGGGGCTGGACGAGCTTCAGCGGCGGGCGCTGGTTGCCGTGGAACACCTGCTGGCGAGCGGCAAACTGGACGAGGAGGCCCGGGCCGAGGCGATAGAGGCGGTGCAGGCCGAGGTGGCGTCCGGGCGGGGCAACCTGGAGGACGAGGCGTTCGCGGAGTTCGTGGCGGCGCTGCGGGAGGAGGAGTGGCCGGGCTTTCTGGAGTTGCTGCGGGGCCTGATGAAGGGGGCGCGGTATGAGCACGAGCGGCAACAGTACGCGGGCATCCTCTACGGGCTGACCGCCGACAGCCTGAACGACGAGGAGGCCGAGGCCCTGCTGCGCGCGAGCGGCGACCTGGGCGAGTTGCTGGAGTTCCTGCTGGAACGCGGCCGGGCGGAGGACGCGCGGCGGGCCGTGCGGGAGGCGGGGCAGCGCGCCCATTTCCCCGAACTGGAACCCGTCTTCGCGGCCCGGGGTCAGCTTCCCCTCCTCGAAGACCTGGCGCGCGAGGCGCTGGCCCGCCCCGATGTTCGCCGCTGGCTCTTCGAGCGGTATGCGGCGACTGGACGAAAGAGGGAGGCACACGCCCTGGCCCGCGAGGAGGTGCTGGCGCGGCCCGGCGAGGCGTGGCTGACGGCGCAGAGGGAGGTCAGCCCGAACTGGGAGGCGGAGCGCGAGGGGATCGTCGGGCGCCTCTGGAAGCAGGAGGCGCACACCCTCACCCTGATGGGGCTGCTCCTGCGCGAGGGGCTGGCGGAAGACGCCCTGCGCCTCGCCGGGGAGCGGAAGAACGTCCCCGCCGCCCACCTCCTGACCCTCGCCGGGCAGCTCGACCCGGGGCGGGCCGTGCCCCTGATCGTGCGCGCCGCCCAGCTGCACATCGACGGGCGCAGCCGGGGCTCGTACCGCGAGGCCGCGCGAATTCTGGCCCGCCTGCCCGGGCTGGTCGGGCGCGAGGAGACGGCCGCCCAGGTTCGCGCCGTGGTGGCCCGGCAACCCCAGCTCCCGGCCCTGCGGGACGAGTTGCGGCAGGCGGGGCTGCTCTGAGCCTCCCCTCCGCCTGTGCCCGTGGGGACGGCTAGACTCTCAACCATGAGCGCAGCATGGGTGACGGCGGGTGAGTGACTCGGTGATCGCGGCCCTGCGGGCGGCGCTGGAGGCGAGTCCCGAGGACGCGGCCCTGCGCGAGCATCTGGTGCGGGTGCTGCTCGATGCCGGGCGGGGGCCCGAGGCGCTGCCGCTCGTGCGGGTGTGGCTGGCGTCGGACCCGACCCACCAGGGGGCCCTTGCCCTGGCAGTGCGAGCGGCGGACCTGGCGGGAGACAGCCAGGCGGCGGGGCAGTACCAGCTTCTCCTCAACGCACTCTACCAGTACGGGCAGGGGCAGGACGCTCCACCCCGGCGGCAGACCGCCTCCGCCGACGGCTGGAACGACGGCTCCGGCCAGCCCGAGGACGAGGACCTGACGGGAGCGCCCGCGCCCTCCCCCCAGGCCGGGCCGGGGCTGACGGACTTCGAGTCGCGCTGGCAGCCGGTGGCGGGTGACGTGACCCTGAAGGACGTGGTGGGCATGACGGCCCTCAAGGAGCGGCTGGACCGCTCGCTGCTGGGCCCGCTGCGTCACCCCCAACTCGCCGCTGTGTACGGGGGGCGGCGCGGCGGGGGGCTGCTGCTGTACGGCCCGCCGGGCTGCGGCAAGACCTTCGTGGCGCGGGCGGTGGCGGGCGAACTCGGGGCGCGCTTCCTGGAGGTCACCGTCGCGGACGTGCTCGACATGTGGCTGGGCAACGCCGAGCGCAACGTGCAGGGGGTGTTCGCGTCGGCGCGGCGGCACGCCCCCTGCGTCCTCTTCTTCGACGAGGTGGACGCCCTGGGGCGCGGGCGGCATGTGGACCGGGGCCGCTCGCACCACGTCACCCAGGTGCTGCTGCGCGAACTCGACGGCCTGGGCGAGCGTGACGGCGTGTTCGTCCTGGCGGCCACGAACGCCCCCTGGGACGTGGACATGGCGTTGCGGCGCCCGGGCCGCCTGGGGACGGCGGTGCTCGTGCCTCCGCCCGACACGGCGGCGCGGGCGGCGATGTTCGGGAGCTTCATGGCCGGGCGTCCGGTCGAGGGGCTGGACGCGGGGTGGCTGGCCCGGCAGACCGAGGGCTTTTCCGGGGCGGACGTGCGGGCGGTGTGCGAGGCGGCGACCGAGCGGGCGCTGGGCGAGGCGTACCGGACGGGCAGGGCGCGACCCGTCCGCATGGCCGACTTCCGCGAGGCGTTGCGGGAGGCGCGGCCCTCCACGGCCGAGTGGCTGGAGCACGCCCGCAACTATGTGGCCTACGCGAACGCGGGGGGGCAGTACGACGACCTGGCCGCCCTGCTGCGGGAACGGCGGCGGCTCTAGGTGCCCGCCAGGTGACCTCCGCAGAGTCCGCCTCCCCCCTGACGCGCTCTTCGGCCCTGCTGGAGCTGGGCCGCCCCCGCGAGGCGCTCGCCGTGTTGCGGGAGGCGCTGCTGCGGGACCCGGACGACCCCGCGCTCCTCGTGCGCGTGGTGGACCTGCTCGTGGACCTGAACGAGGGGCCGGAGGCGCTGCGGATGGCGCGGCGGGCAGTCGCCGCCGATCCCGGGTGGGCCTGGACGCAGGTCGTGCTGGCGCGGGCCTACCGCCGTCTGGGACAGCACGGCGAGGCGCTGGCGGCGGCGCGGGAGGCCCTGCGGCTGGAGCCCGACCTCCCCGCCGCCCACTTCGAGCGGGGGCTGAGCGCCCTGCTGCTGGCGGACACCACCCCGCCCCGGCGGCGCGACCCGGCGTGGCTGCCAGGAGCGCGGGAGAGCGCGGGCCAGTTGGAGGCCCTCTCGCCCGGCGACGGCGACGGCGCGGCCCTGCACGCCTACGCGAGCCTGCTGGGCGCCCGGCGGGACTGGGGGCAGTTCGACGCGGAGATCGCGCGGGCCCTCGCCCAGAATCCCGGGCACGCGCTGGCGCACAACCTGCGGCTGCTCGGCCTGGGGCGGCGGCGCGGCACGGCCGCCATCCCCGAGCTGCACGCCCGCCTCCGGGCCCACCCGGCGGACCCCTTCGCCCGCCGCTGGCTGCGGCAGCTCCTCACCGGGCGCGGGACCCCGTGGTCCAGGCTGGGAGGTCTGGCCTTCGCGGTGGCGCTCGGGTGGCTGACCCTCCGGGCGGGGGTGCGGCTGGGAGGTGTGGGCGCCCTCGGGACCCTGCTCGCCGGGCTGGGCCTGGGGTGGGGCTGGCGCTCGCTGCCCGTCCGGCTGCGTTACCGGGAGGCCTACCGCGCCGCGTACACCCTCCCCGAGCGGCAGGCCCGGGCCCGGGCCGCCCTGGTCGCGGGGCTGGTGGGGCTGGGCGGGCTGCTCCTCCTCGGGCTCTCCGCCTTCCCGCTCGCCTTCACGCCGGGGACGCTGGTCGGCCTCCCGCTGCTGGCGCTGGTGTCGGCGGCCGTCCTCGTGAGGTCCGTGCCCGCCTTCCTGAGCGGGGAGGGGGGGTTCTTCGGGCGGCGGGGAGAGGCCCCGCCCCGCCCCGGTGCCCTGCCGCGCGTGTGGGAGAAGGTAATTGTGTGGTTGAACCTCGCGGCGCTCGTCGTGTGCGCCCAGGTGCTCCTCCCCATCCTGGCGTCGGTCCTCTCTGACCTGTTCGCCCGCCCGGAGCCGGGGACCGGGATCACGGCGGCCCTCCTGCTCGCCTTGGTGGCGGTGCTGGCGGTGTTCGGCGCACGGTTCGTCCACGAGGCGATTCACGGCGAGAAGCCCCGCTGGCGGCGCTCGCCGCTCGACGGCCTCGCGGCGGGCGTGGCGGGGGCGGTGCTGCTGGGCGTCCTCGCGCAGGTGCCGGGCCTGCCCCGGGCGTGGCGGGAGGCGCATCCGACCGTGGCCTCCCCCGCCGGGCCGCTGCGGGCCTGGACGTACGGCGGCGCCCTCGCCTTCGCCGTGGGCTTCGCCCCGAACGAACCGCCCGGCGTGGCGCACCCCTGCGACCTCCCCGAGAACGCCCGCCTCGTCGTCGTCCGGGTTCCCGGGGGGAATGGGCGGTGGGCGCTGTCCAGCCCGGCGCGGCCCGCCCCCCACCCGGAAGTCACCCGGCTGAGCGCCTGCGTGCATCGGGTGGGCCTCCACCCCGACCCCCGGCTGCGGGTGTTTCCCCGGCTGCCGGGGCCACTGCGCCTGACGCCTTCGTAAAGCGGTTTAGACGTGGCCCCTTGCCCTGGGCGCCTGACTGTGAGTAGAGTGCCCTCCATGAACGTGTTCGGCCTGCTTCTTCTTGGCGTTCCTCCGGTGGAGTGAGCGGCGAGGAACCGTTGAACCCCCCGGAGGAACCGCCCTCCGGGGCTTTTTCTTTGTCCGCCCCTCTCATCCTTCAGGAGCCTGCCATGACCCAGCAACCCACCGACCTGCGGCGCATCCACATCTTCGACACCACCCTGCGTGACGGGGAGCAGTCACCGGGCGTGGCGCTGAACCACGCGCAGAAGCTGGAAATCGCGCACCAACTCGCCCGGCTGGGGGTGGACGTGATCGAGGCGGGGTTTCCCATCACCAGCGACGGGGACTTCGAGTGCGTCTCCCGGATCTCGCGCGAGGTGCGCGGCCCGGTGATCTGCGGGCTGGCGCGCACGGCGCGGGCGGACATCGAGCGGGCGGCGCGGGCGCTGGAGGCGGCGGCCCGGTCCCGCATCCACGTCTTCACCTCGGCCAGCACCATTCAGATCGAGCACATGCTGCGCAAGACGCCCGAGCAGGTCATCGAGTCGAGCGTGGGGGCCGTTCGCCTGGCACGGCAGTTCACCGACGACGTGGAGTTCAGCGGCCAGGACGTGATGCGGGCGGACTTCGATTTCGTGGTCCGGCTGTACCGCGCGGCCATCGAGGCGGGCGCGACCGTCATCAACATTCCCGACACCGTGGGGTACGGCACGCCGCAGGAGTACGGCGCCCTGATCGCGCGCGTACGCGACGAGATCGTGGGGGGACGGCCGGTGGAGATCAGCACGCACTGCCACGACGACCTGGGCATGGCGACCGCGAACGCGCTGGCGGCGGTCGAGAACGGGGCTACCCAGATCGAATGTACCGTCAACGGGATCGGGGAGCGCGCCGGGAACACCTCGCTGGAAGAGGTCGTGATGGCGATTCACACCCGCCGCGACCACTACCAGGCGCAGACCGGAATTCATACCCGCGAGATCAACCGGGTGTCGCGCCTGGTCTCGCGCCTGACCGGGATGCCCGTGCAGCCCAACAAGGCCATCGTGGGGGAAAATGCCTTCGCGCACGAGAGCGGGATTCATCAAGACGGCGTGCTCAAGCACAAGGAAACGTACGAGATCATGAACGCCGAACTCGTGGGGCGCGAGGCGGCGGTCATGGTCATGGGCAAGCACAGCGGGCGCGCTGCCTTCCGCAAGGCGCTGGCGGACCTGGGATACCTCACCGATGGGACGAACGACTTCGGCCTGAACGACGAGGCGCTGGGCGTGCTGTTCACCCGTTTCAAGGAACTCGCCGACCGCAAGGGCCAGATCTACGCCGACGACCTGCGTGCCCTGGTGGAGGCCGGGGCCGAGGTCGCGCAGACCTTCCACCTCGCCAGCCTGCAAGTCCTGAGCGGCACCCACGTCACGCCGACCGCGACCGTGCGGCTGGAAACCCCGGACGGCCTGCGCGAGGCGGCCTCGACCGGGGACGGCCCGGTGGCCGCCGCCATGAACGCGATCTCCCAGGCCACCGGCATCACGCCGGAGCTGGAGACGTACCGCCTGCAAAGCGTCACGCGCGGCAACGAGGCGCTGGGCGAGGTCAGCGCGGGCGTGCGCTTCGGCGGCCTCACCGTTATGGGCATCGGCCTGGCGACCGACGTGGTGGAGGCGAGTGCGCGGGCCTGGCTGCACGCCATCAATCAGATCGTCGCAGGCGTGGGCAAGAGCCGACTGGAGAGCGAGACGACGGTGTGAATGGTGGGGGAAACTCCGCCTTTTGCCCTTTTCAAGGGGCAGATATACCGGCCGGAACGGGATTCGACTCGGGTCTCCAGCCCGGAGCTTCGGGAGGAAGCGTGACCGTCTACATCATCGGCCTGATCGACGTGCAGGACCCCGAGGGTTACCCCACCTACTCGCGCCAAGTATCCGTGACCCTCGAACCTCACGGCGGCCAGTTCCTCGTGCGGGGCGGTCAGCCTGAGGCGCTGGAGGGCACGGCGCCGGAGCGGGTGGTGGTCCTCGCCTTTCCCTCCGCCGAGCACGCCCGCGCCTGGTACGAGTCCGAAGGGTACAGCCGCATCCGTCCCCTGCGGCAGGAGATGGCGACCGGCCAGCTCATCCTGGCCCACGGGGTAGACGCGCCTTCCTAAAGCCGCCAGACGAGCCGGCCGCTGGCGCGCATGAGGCAGAGCGCAAATGCTGGGGGAAACCCCCCCTTTTGTCTTTACAGTGTAAGGGTGTGGCGTTGGTTCAAGATAGGGCTGTTTCTGTTTTTCGCGGCGGCGCTCCTGTGGGATGGAATTTCGTTAGCGGGTCGGATTACAGCCTTACCGTCGTGGTACTTCGGCGCGTCTCTCGCTACGGCGTTCACGGCCTCCCTGGGACTCCAACTCGTGGAGCGAGTCCCCCCTCAACGACAACGGTGGAGACGTGTACTGCTGAGATGGGGCGGATTTGCCTTGGTGCTCATGTTTCTCAATGTCCCACACAAAGCATTGCAGCTCGACGAATATCCAGGCTTGGAGTTCGTAGGGCGCCTCGTCGCCTCCATATTCATTCCAACACTGATTTTGCTGGTCCTAATCGGCGTTGCGGCCCTGATGGGCGGGACAAGAGAATGACCCCTCTCCTTGAAATCGCCCTCCTCAACATCCGCCCCGGTCAGACCGAGGAGTTCGAGGCCGCCTTCGCTCAAGCCCAGCCCCTCATCTCCGGCATGAAGGGGTACGTTCGCCACGAGTTGCGGCGGTGTCTCGAAGACGACCACAGGTACGCCCTGCTCGTGTGGTGGGAGACGCTGGAGGACCACACGGTCGGCTTTCGGGGAAGTGCCCAGTACCAGGAGTGGCGCGCGCTGCTGCACCACTTCTACGACCCCTTCCCGACGGTGGAGCATTTCGTGGGGGTGCTGCCGTGAAGCTGCTCGGTCTGCTGGGGGGCATGAGCTGGACCTCGACGGCGGAGTATTACCGCCTGCTGAACGAGGAGGTGGCGCGGCGGTGCGACGGGCTGCACTCGGCGCGGGTGCTGCTGCACAGCGTCGATTTTGCCGAGATCGCCGCCCTGCAACGCGAGGGCCGCTGGGACGAGGCGGGCGAACTGCTGGCCCGGGCGGCGTGGGGGCTGGAGACGGCGGGCGCCGAGGCCGTCGTCCTGGCGACGAACACCATGCACAAGGTCGCGCCGCAGATCGAGGCGGCCCTGAACGTTCCCTTCCTGCATATCGTGGACGCCGTGGGGAGCGCCGTCCAGGCGGCGGGGCTGGGACGGGTCGGCCTCCTCGCCACCGCCTTCACGATGGAGCAGAGGTTCTACCACGACAGGCTGGCGGAGCGGCACGGGCTGGAGGTCATCGTCCCCGAGGCGGCCGAACGTGCCGAGGTCCACCGCATCATCTTCGACGAACTGTGCCGGAACGTGATCCGGGAGGAGTCGTGCGAGACCTATCGCCGGGTGATGGCCGGACTCGTGGGGCGCGGAGGGCCTGATCCTGGGCTGCACGGAGATCACGCTGCTTGTAGGGCCGGGCGACACGAGCGTGCCGGTGTTCGACACGACCGCGCTGCATGTGCAGGAGGCCGTGGCGTTCGTGCTGGACGGGTCGGCGTAGGACGGGGGCGGGCCACATCCCCCAGCGTGGGGCTTTCCTCCGCCCGGGTCTTTATTCAAACTTAATCATGGCTGAGACGACCCGCCTGGAACTCCTCGCGCCCGGAGAGAAGTACACGCTGCCCCTGCCCCCCTACAGCACACCTTGGCTGCTGGGCGAGACGCTGGGCGGCCATACCCGCATGGGCTTTCGTCACGGCACCCTGTACCTCTCCATGAAGACCGGCAAGACCTTCCCGGAGGACCTGACTCAGTACGACCACGACCGCGCGGCCGCGCTGGGGGTCCTGTTCGAGGGCGAGCCCGTGGCCGACTTCGGGCTGGAGTGAGCTTCGGGGAAGATGACTACCCGACGTCAGTGCAACTTCTGGAGCAGGACGACGGGAACCGTGTTCGTCTGCCACAGCGAGGCCAGGTAACCGTACCCGCCCGGCAACTCCCCCGGGTTCACCCCTTGTTCAGCGACAGCTGGCTCGATCAGGTGCGGCTGGACTTCCTCTTTCCAGAATGCGTAACAGGTCTGGAGCGGCACTCATTGCAAAGGCCTGCCTGCATCGGCGACCGCAAACCGCACCTGCCCCCGCCTCAGCAAGTCTTTGATGCTCCCGGCGCCCAGATCGTCCTGCCGGGAGTTGCTTAGGCCGCGCTCGTCCCACAACTCCTTAAGGGGAAAGCGCACAGGCTGTGGCCGCCACATCTCACGCACCCTGCCTGGGTCCGACCGACGCCCTGTCCTCTTCCCTGTCCCGGCTTCTGCCCCTCACTCCCACTCGATGGTGGCGGGCGGCTTGCCGGTGATGTCGTAAACCACGCGGTTGACCTCGTGGACCTGATTGACGATGCGGTTGCTCATCGTCGCCAGGAAGTCGTACGGGAGCCGCGCCCACTCGGCGGTCATGAAGTCGTCGGTGGTCACGGCACGCAGGGCGGCGGTGTACGAGTACGTGCGCCCGTCGCCCATCACCCCGACCGACTGGATCGGCGTCAGGATGGCGAGGGCCTGCGAGCAGCCGTCGTACAGGCCGAACTCGCGCAGCCCGGAGATGAAGATGTCGTCCACCCGCTTGAGGATATCCAGTTTCTCCTCAGTGATGGCGCCCAGGCAGCGGATCGCCAGGCCGGGCCCGGGGAAGGGGTGGCGCATCCGGATCTGGTCGGGAAGGCCGAGCAATTTGGCGATCTCCCGCACCTCGTCCTTGAAGAGGGTTCGGAAGGGCTCGACGAGCCTGAATTGAAGGTCATCGGGCAGGCCGCCGACGTTGTGGTGGCTCTTGATGTTCGCCGCGCCGGACTTGTCGGCCGACAGCCCCCCCGCCGACTCGATCACGTCCGGGTAGAGGGTGCCCTGGGCGAGGAAGTCGAAGGGGCCGTGCTCCCGCGCCTCGCGCTCGAAGGCCCGGATGAACTCGCGCCCGATGATCTTGCGCTTCTGCTCGGGGTCGGAGACGCCCTCCAGGTGGCCCAGAAACTCCTTTCGCGCGTCCACCGTGATCAGGTTGACGCCCAGGGGCTTCAAGGCCGCCTCCACCTGCTCCCGCTCGCCCAGGCGCAGCAGGCCGTGGTCGATGAAGACGGCGGTGAGGCGGTCGCCGATGGCCCGCGCGAGGAGAAGGCCGAGGGTGCTGGAGTCCACCCCCCCGCTGATGGCGAGGAGGACCCGCCCGCCCCCCACCTGCGCCCGGACCTCCTCCACGAGTTCGTCGACGATGTGCTGGGCGTTCCAGTCACGGTTCACGCCACAGATTTCGAGGAAGTTGGCGAGCAGTTGCCCGCCCTTGGGCGTGTGGACGACCTCGGGATGGAACTGCACCCCGTAACGCCGGGTGACCGGGTTCTCGATGGCGGCGACCGGCGTGTCCTCCGTCTCGGCGACGACCTCGTAGCCCTGGGGGAGCCGCGTCACCGAGTCGCTGTGGCTCATCCAGGCGATGAACTCGCCCTGAATTCCGGCAAAGAGTTGGCCGCCGTACCGGGTCAGGTCGGCCTTGCCGTACTCGCGCTTGCCGACCCGCCGCACGTCGCCGCCCGCCTCGTGGGCGAGGAACTGCATCCCGTAGCACACGCCCAGGATGGGGACGGGCAGGTCGAGGACCCCGGGGGCGGGGCGGGGCGACTGGGGGTCATACACGCTGTTCGGGCCGCCGGAGAGGACGATACCCCGGGGATCTTCCTGTGCGATGCGCTCCAGGCTTGAGCCGCCCGGAAGGATCACGCTGTACGCGCCGAGTTCCCGGAAGCGCCGGGTGATCAGGCGCGTGAACTGGCTGCCGAAGTCGAGGATGACGACGCTCACGGGCCCAATTCTCTCACGGGGGCGCCGGGGAGCGGAGACCGGGCTAGAAGGACCGCCTCAGAGGCCCCAGGTTACAGGCCGAGGTCGATGGCGATGGGCTGCGCGGTCGGGGCGGTGATGGTGACGGTGCTGGGGCTGTACCCCTCGGCGGCGACGCGCAGGGTGTAGGTGCCGGGGCCGGGGAGACGCACGGGGCCGGGCACGGTGCCGACCGCCGCTCCCGGGGACACGCCGGACCCCTCGGGGGCGGAGACGACGCTCAGCCGCACGGGCACACCTGCCCCGCCGCGCACGGTGAAGCGCACGTCGCAGCACGCCCCGGCCACCCGCGCCTGGGGGGAGCGGACGTCGGCGCGCGGGCCCCGGGCGGCGAGGAGCACCCACACGAGCGCCACGAGCAGGAGCAGGGCCGCGAGGGCGAGGGCGGGCCCCAGCCAGCGGGGCACGCTCCGGGAGCGGGGAGGCGCGCTCTGCCCGGTCCGGACCACCCGCCAGGAGTGGTCGTCCTCCCAGCCGATGCGGACGGGTTTGTCCACCACGCGCCGGGGGGTGGTCCCCCCGCTCGCGGCCGGGCGGGGGCGCCCCTCGGCCTGGTGGCGGATCGCGGCGGCGATGAGCGAGTCGGGCTCGGGGGGAAGGCCCGCCGTCTCGCGCAGGCTCTCGCGCAGGGACGCCAGGTCCTGCTGGTCGGCGGCCAGCGCCTCCAGGTCGGCCTCCCCCAGGTTGATGTCCACCAGGGGCGGCGGGGCCGCGACGACCTCACGGGCGGGAGAGGCGGTCAGGGCCGGGCGCTCGCCCCGCGCCGCCCCCTCCCGGGCGGGCCCCTCGCCGCCGGAGCCGAGCCGGACGACCCGGGGCACCTCGGGCGCCACGGGCTCGACCACGGGCGGGACGGCGGGCACCTGAACGGTGACCGGCTGGTCCACGGGCCCGGGTTCCGGTGAGGCGGGCGGCGGCCCGGTCTCGGGGCCAGCCCCCACCCCGGACGAGCGGCCGAGGTTCGGCAACCTCCAACTCCCCCGGCCCTTGCCCCCCTTGCGGCCGGGTGACCTGGGCTCGGGGGGCGACCCCTCGCCCGAGTCCGCCTCCCCCAGCACGATGGGGGTGCCGTCGTAGCCGGGATGATGGTCGGTGGAGGCGGGAGCCTCGGCGGGGGGGGTGGGCGGGGGCGCGGCGGACGGGCTCAGGCGGGCCAGGAGTTCGCGGGCGGAGAGGCTCTCGGAAGCGTCTTGCAGGGACCTCGGGATGCCGCCGAGCCGTTCCAGGGTCGCGGCGAGGTCGCGCAGGTCGTCCTGCGGCGTGTTGCCCCGGCCCCACGGCAGCCCAGCCCCGGCCAGCGCCACCCGGCCGTCCACGCTCCACAATTGGGCGGGCCCCACCCCGCCGTGGGTGAGGCCTGAGTCGTGCAGGGCGGCGAGTCCGGCGAGCGCCCCGCGCGCCGCGAGGAGGGGGTCGGAGGCGGGGACGGCATGGGGGGCCAGTTCGGTGGCGAGGTAGACGGTTTCGCCGTCCACGCCCGAGTCGGTGAAGGGAAGCAGGGCCGGGTCGTGGGGCAGTTCCGGAAGGATCACCACCCGGCTGAGCACGTGGAGCAGCACCGGCATTCCGGTGAGGCGGTCGGTGGCGCGGAAGGTCCGCACCTCACCCCCGGGCAGCTCGCCCGTCAGGTCACGTGCGGCGACGTAGGGGCCGATGGGCTTCACGCGGTCAAGTATACGGGCCGGGCCCCGGCTGCCCTCGCCGCCGCGCCCGCACGGTGAGGTGCTCCACCCCGCCCCCGCCCCGCCCGGGCGTATCGTGCCGGGTATGACGGACGACGCCCCGCACCCGCCGCCCACCGCGCACCACGAGGCCGCGCCGCGTTCCGTGCGGGTCGCGGTCCTCACCGTGAGCGACACGCGCACCCCGGAGACCGACACGAGCGGCGCCTACCTGCTTGATGAACTGCGCGCCGGGGGCCACGAGGTCACCGGCTACCGGATCGTGAGGGACGAGGCCGCCGACATCCACCTTGCCCTGGGAGAACTGATGCGGCAGGCCGTCGTCGTGATCTCCAGCGGCGGCACGGGCATCACCGGGAGGGACGTGACGATCCCGGTCGTGGAGTCCCTGCTCACCAAACCCATGCCGGGCTTCGGGGAACTCTTCCGGATGCTCTCCTACCGCGAGGTGGGCGGCGCGGCGATGCTCTCGCGGGCGGTGGGGGGCCTGGCGGGGGGCACCCTGCTCTTCGCCCTGCCCGGCAGCCTCAACGCGGTGAGGACCGCCTGGGAGGGCCTGCTGCGGGACGAACTCGGGCACCTCGCCTTCGAGGTCGCGCGGCACGGGCAGCCGGGAGGGGGCTGAGGCCGTGGGCGAGTGGCTGACCCTCGCGCCCATCTCGCGCCTGACGCTGCCCTACGCGCTGGCGCTGGGCCTGATCGCCGCCTACTGGCTGGGACGGGTGGCGGGCGAGACGCGGCGGCGGCGGGTCCCGCGCGCGGCGTGGTGGGGAGTGCCCGGCCTCGCCCTGCTGTGGCTGACCCCCCTCCTGGAGGTGCCCGCACTCTTCAGCCTGGGCGCGGCCCTGCTCCTGTTCGCTGAGTTCTGGCCGGGGGCCTTCCGGTACACCCGCGCCCGGCCCGGCCCGTCGTGGCCCCTCGCCCTGCTGCTGTCCGGCCTGACCCTGCTCGGATTGATCGCCGCGCGCGGGGGCACCGGGGTCTCGGTCGCCGCCGCGCTCGCCCTCCTGCTCGGGGGGGTGGGCGGGCTGCTCGCGGCCGGGCTCTTCCCGGCCGGGAGCCCCGCCCCGCGCCTCCCGGGCCTGGAGGTCCGCTTCGGGCGGGTGCGGCAGCCCGAGTGGCCCGATCTCAGCGTCACCCTGACGGGGGAGGGCGCGCGGCTGGTGAACGTGTCGAGCGGCCCGGTGCACCTGGCGGGCTGGTCCCCCTCGGGCGTCAACGCCTGGCTGCGCGTGCGCGACGAGGGCGGAGCGCCGCTCAACCGCCTCGCCGCCGGGCAGAGCGCCCTCCTGCCCCTCGGCGAGCGGGCGGGCGGCGTGCGCGTGTGGTACGTCCCCGAGGGCCGGGGTGGGCGGGCCGAGCCCCGGCTCTTCCGGGCCGACTGGACGCCGCCCGCCTACGCGGACTCGCGGGTGCTGAATTGAAGGGTGTAGAGGTGGGGAGAGAACCCAGCGCCTTTCCCTCCCCCTTGAGGGGGGAGGTGTAGGAGGGGGTGAGTAGCCGCCTCGTCCCCGGGCCAGCGGGAAGATGGGGCGGCCATCTTCCAAATTACGCCCGGGGGCGCTTGCGTTCACCCCCCGACTGACCTCCCGAGACTGGACCCCCTCCCCCGCCCCGGCGTATGGTGGAGCTTATCGTGAACCTCGCTTTCGACTGGGCGGCGCTCGCCGCGTTGACGGACACGCCCGGCACCGGGGGACGGCTGCGGCTCACGCCCGAGGACTTCCGCGTCGAGGAAGTACCCGCCTACGGGCTCTCGGGCGAGGGCGAGCACCTCTACCTCCACCTGGAGAAGACCGGGCACACGACCGCCCATGTGGTGCGCGAACTCTCGGCCCAGCTCGGCGTGCGCGACCGCGACGTGGGGGTGGCAGGGCTCAAGGACCGCCACGCCGTCACGACCCAGTGGGTCAGCGTGCCCGCACGGTTCGAGGAGCGGCTGAGCACCTTTGCGATGGACGGGGTGCGGGTGCTGGCGACGGGGCGGCACACGAACAAGCTGGGACTGGGCCACCTGCGGGGCAACCGCTTCGTGGTGCGGGTGCGGGAGGCGCCGGGCACGGCGGGAACGGCGGCGGCCACGCTCGCCCTCCTCGCCGCGCGGGGGGTGCCGAACTACTTCGGGCCGCAACGCTTCGGTTTGAAAGGCCTGAACGCGGAGGAGGGCCTGCGGGTGCTGCGCGGCGAGTCGAGGCTGCGCGACCCCCGCGTGCGGCGCTTCCTCACGACGAGCGTGCAGAGCCTGGTGTTCAACCGCTTCCTGAGCCTGCGCCTCGCGCGCGGCCTCTTCGACCGCCTCATTGCGGGCGACATGGCGAAGAAGCACGACACGGGCGGCGTCTTCCTCGTCGAGGACCCCGCCGCCGAGTCCCCCCGCGCCGAGCGGAGCGAGGTGAGCGCCACGGGCACCCTCTTCGGCAAGAAGGCGAAACCGCTGACGCTGGACGCAGGCGAGCTGGAACGCGAGGCGCTGTCCGCCTTCGGCCTGACCCCCGAGGTCTTCGCCTCGCGCCGGGGGGACCGCCGCCTGACCCGGGTGTTTCTGGAGGCGGCGGAGGTCCGGCCCGAGGAGGACGGCTTCGTGGTGGCCTTTACCCTCCCGAGGGGCAGCTTCGCCACGAGCGTCCTGCGCGAACTCATGAAGACCGACGTGGACGCGGCGGGCGGCGAGCCGGAGGACGGGGACGGGGAAACCGGGGAGGAGGGAGAGTGAGACGTGCGGGTCTCCTCGCCCTGCTCGCCGCCCTGGGGGTGGGGCTGGCGGCACGGGCGCACACGGCGGAGCTGGCGCTGCGCCCGGCCTTCGCGGGGGCGGTGCTGGAGGGCCGGATCACGGCGGCGGGGGCGGACGAACTGACCGGGGTGTGGAGCCCCCAGGGCCGCGCCCGGCTCCTGAGGTGCGCTCCGCGTTGCATGACCGTTTCCGCCATCCCCCTCCAGGGCACGCTGCTCGTCAACGGGGACACGCCGTACCGGGTGGCCCTGGGGGGCGACTTCCGGGCGGGCGGGCGCGTGAAGCTCACCCTGCAATTCAGGAGTACGGAGCTGTTGAACGTGGACGCCCCCGTCCGCCGCCCGTGAGCGGCGGGGAGGAGCGGGCGGCCTTCCTCGCCGCGAGCTACGGCACCCCGGGCGAGCGGTTCCGCCTGTCGGGAGAACGCGGCTCGGCTCCCTCCTGGGCGCGTGGGCGCTGGGCCGTCGTCACGGCCTGGAATCCGGGCGGGCGGAGGGCGGAGGATGAGGACAACGCGCGGGCGGGGGCGGACCTCCACGCCCGGGTCGTGACGGCGGGCCTCTCCCCCCTCCCGGCCATGAACGGCGAGGGCGAGTGGGAGGAGGAGGCGTTGATTCTCCCCGGCGCGACGCTGCGGCAAGCCGCCGGATGGGGCAGTGCCTTCGGGCAGGCCGCCGTGCTGTGGGGAGTGGGGGCGCGGGTCGCCCTGGTGTGGCTGGGGCCGCAGGGTCGGGTTGCCGGGGCCGAGCGGTTCTGGGCGCGGCGGCTCGCGTCCTCAGCGGGCGATCAGGGCGACCGCTGAGCCTCCACCTGCGGCTCCCGGGCCGTCTCGTGCTCCTCGGGCAGGGGGGGCAGGGGGACGGCGCGGGCATGGACCTCCAGCGGGGCCCCGGCGGGCAGGGCCGAGTCGTCCATGGCGGGGAGGTGGCGGGTGCTCAGTTCCGCGAAGGCGTGGGCGAGGGCGCGGTACTGGGTGACGAACTGCAGGTACTCGCCCCGGGCGGCGGCGAGGCGGGCCGTGAGGTCGGCGTGGCGCTCGCTGTAGGCGCGCTCCAGGTAGACGGTACGCTCGGCGTGGGCGCGGTCGCGCTCCAGGGTGAGGAGGTGGTGCTCGCGCTCCAGTTCGGCCCGCCTGTGCCGGAACTCGTCTTCCAGCTCGCTCAGTCGGGCGCGGTGGAGGGCCGTCAGCTCGGCGGCGCGGGCCTCCCCCTCGCGGTCGATGGCCTCGCGGCGGGCCTGGGCCTGCTCGATCAGGGACTCGCACTCGCGCCGGGCCCCCTCGCGCAGGTCGCGGCTCATGTTCTCGGCGGCGACGACCGCGCGGCGAATGGCGTCCTCGGCCTCGCGGCGGCTTTGCAGCTCGTCCTCCAGCGCGGCGAGGCGGTCATGGAGGGCCTGACGTTCCTTGAGGAGGCTTTCCAACCCGTCGGCCACCCGGCCCAGGAAGGCGCGGACGCTGGCCCGGTCGAGGCCCTGGAGGCGGCTGGGAAACTCCTGGTAGCGGACGTCGCGGGGACTCAGGCCGGGGTCGGCGGGGGCCGGGGGCGTCTTCGGGGCGGAGGCGTTCATGAACGGGGTCATGATGGACTCGCGGGTCATGAGAAGAGCCGGGTCCCCACCCGCACCAGCGTCGCCCCCGCCCGCACGGCCAGGGGATAGTCGCCACTCATTCCCATGCTGAGTTCACCCAGCCCGAGATCATGCGCCCGGCGGGCCGTGTCGGCGAAGACGCGCGTGACCGCCGCCTCGTCCCCCGTGTCGGGAGCCATCACCATCAGGCCGCGCACGGTCAGGCCGGTTGCCGCCACCCCCTCGTACACCGCGCGCAGGTTCTCCGGGGGGACCCCGTGCTTCTGCGGCTCGCCGTTGTGGAGTTGCAGCAGCACGTCGGGGGCGCGTCCCCACTTCGCGGCGGCGTCGGCGAGGGCCTGGGCCTGCCGCACGTCCTCCAGGGCGTGAATCAGGGTCACGGCCCGCATGTACTTGACCTTGTTGAGTTGCAACGGCCCGATGTAGTGCCACTCGATACCGGGCCACTCGATCTCGGGCCACTCGGTCCCCGTGAAGCCCACCGCCGCGAACTCGGCCACCTTGTCGCGCAACTCCTGGGCGCGGCCCTCGCCGAGCGGGAAGCCCCCGGGCTGAAGCCCCGCGTGGGCGAGCACGTGTTCCCGGATCGCCGCCAGCCCCTGCCCCTTCGTCACGGCGACGAGGCGCACGCTGCCGGGGGGGCGGTTTGATTCGGCCTCGGCCTCGCGCAGTCCGGCCAGGACCTCGGGCAGGCTCATCGGGGAGGGCTCGGGGGAGAATGGGGGGCGGGAGGCACGCCCGACATTGTGGGCTGGGGAGGGCTCGGGCTCAAGTCGGGCGTGCGGACCCGGCCAGGACGGCCCGGAGGTGGAGGGCGCGTCAAGTCCCCTTCACCTTTCTCAGCGCCCATGCGGGAAAGTTGAGGTTCCGTGTCCATCGGCGGCACTTTCGCGGGGGGAGCGCCACCACCCCGTGCCACACTAGGAGAAGCATGCGACACCCCCACACCCTCGCCCTCACCATTGTCCTCGCCGCTCCGGTCGCCGGGGCGCAGACCGCCGCCACCGTGCAGGACGTGGTGGTCAACGGCACCAACGATCTGCTCTCGAACTACGTCAAGGCGACCCTGAGCGTGCAGCCGGGGGCGGCGCTGTCCAGCGTGAACCTGCGCCTCGTCGAGCAGGACGTGCTCGCCACCGGGTACTTCAAGACCGCCACCGCCGACCTGCGGACGGTCGGCGGGCGCGACACGCTGGTGATCACCGTCACGCCCAACGCCACCATCGGAAAGGTGGACGTCTCGGGGCTGACGTTCCTGCCCGCCGAGGGCTTCAAGTCGAGCATCGCCGAACTGCTCAACATCGCGCCCGGCGCCACCCTGAACACCGGGCGGCTCGACCAGGCCAAAGAAGCCCTGGCGCAGAACTACCGCTCGGAGGGCTTTCCCTTCGTGCCGAGCATCAGCGCCCGCACGGAGACACAGCGCGACGGCACGGTGAACGTGACCTTCGTGGTGGACGAGACGGCGCCCGTGACCCGGGTCGAGGTCGAGGGCGTGACCCTGCTCCCCCGCGAGACGGTCACCAACCTCTTCCGCCCGATCTACGACGCCAAGCGGTTCACCGTGCCCGCGTACTACGCCGCCGTCGAGGGCCTGCAACGGGCCTATAGCGAGGCCGGGTACCTCCAGAGCGGCGTGAACACGGCGGCGACCAGCCTGGAAAACGGCGTCCTGCGGGTGCGCGTGGTCGAGGGCAAGGCGAGCGCCGTGAACCTCGACGCGCTGGGGCTGCCCGCCGGAACGGTCACGCCGACCCTCCAGACGCGGGCAGGGCAGCCGCTCCTGCTCTCGCGCCTCCAGGCGGACGTGCGAACGCTGTCCAATGCCACGGGCAAGCCGGTGGGCTTCGCGCTGCAACCCGACCCCCAGAACCCCGGGCAGGCCGCCGTGTACTTCGGGGCCGCCGAGGTGGCGACCGGGCCGGTGCGGACGGTCGCCTTCCGGGGCAACACCCGGGTGCCCACCGCCACCCTCGCCGCCGCCGTGAAGACGAAGGTGGGGGACGTGTACTCGCCCCAGCTCGCCCAGGAGGACTTCCTGGCGATCCGCGACGCCTACCGCAAGGCCGGGTACGAGGTCAGCACCCGGGACGCGATCACCTTCGAGAACGGCACCCTGACCTTCAACCTCCGCGAGGTGCGCCTCGCCGGGTATGAGTTGCAGTGGCAGGGCAACCACCGCACCCAGGACCGGGTGGTCCTGCGCGAGCTGCCCAAGCCGGGGGGCCTCTTCAACCTCAACGAGCTGCGCGCCGGGCTCGCCAACGTGAGCCGCCTGGGCTACGTGCAGGTCGTGGGCGAGAACGTCCGCAACGATCCCCAGAACCCCGAGAACGTGACCTACGTGCTCACGGTGGCGGAGGCCAACCAGGGCATCCCGGTGAGCCTGGCCCTGTCCTACGACAGCCTGACGGGTTTCGGCGGCGAGGCGTCCTACAGCAACCCGAACGTCTTCGGGCTGGGGCACAACGTCAGCGTGACGGCGGGCGCCCAGCAGAACGACGCGGGGCAGAACCTCGTCGGCAACGTCTCGTACACGATTCCCTGGCTGGATCTCAACTTCCTCGACTTCCGCCAGAACCGCACCAGCCTGACCACCTCGGTGGGCAGCTCGGTGGCGGGCAACAACCCGCTGTACGACACCTCGACCGGCACCAACGTCGATACCGGCCGTCAGTACACCGTGCGCACGAGCGGCTTCAGCGTGAGCGTGGGGCGCAACCTCACTCGCAACCTGGCCGGCTCGGTGGGCGTGGGCACGGCCTACCGCACCTACTTCCTCGAACCCCTCCAGAGCGGGGAGATGAGCGCCACCACCGACGAGCAGGCGCAGGCCCTCCTGACCCCTGCCACGCGCACGACCAGCCTGCGCACGGGACTGAACTACGACACGACCGACAACCCCGAGTTCCCCAGCCGGGGCGTGCGCGCGAGCACCGACCTGTCGTACAACTTCGGCGTCTCGGGGAACCGCTCGGTGGGCTGGACGGACATCGAGGCGGGCGTGAGCACCTACTTCGGGCTGGGCCGCACCCTCGACAAGGGCTTCGGCGTGCAGACCCGCCAGCAGACGATTGCCGTTCGGGCCAACGCGGGCACGATCAACGGCACCACCCCCAGCGGCACGGGCTACTACGTGGGCGGCGGCAGCACTCCGGTGGCGGCGCGGCAACTGCGCGGCCTGGAGAACAACCAGCTTTTCGGCACGAACTACGTCACCGCCAGCGCCGAGTACCGCTACGACTTCAACGTCACCAACTCCTTCACCCAGGGTGTCTACGGCGTTCTCTTCGCCGACGCGGGCGACGCCTGGAACGACAACGAGAGCCTCAGCCTGAACTACGGCTTCGGCGCGGGCGTGCAGCTCAACCTGGGATTCGGCGGGGCGCGGCTGCCCAGCCTGCGCTTCGACTACGGCTACAGCCCCCAGAACACCAGCAGCAAGTTCTACTTCCGCATCGGCAACTTCTGGTAAGTGGGAGCGGGAAAAGGGGGAGGCGGGCCTCGCGGGGCCTGTCTCTCTTTTTGGCTGACAAGCAGGCCACTTCTTCCGTTGGAGCGAAGTGCGGAACCCGACATCTCGCCCGGCACCCTGTCCATCTCTCTGCCCCACTGTGCCAAGCTTGAAGGGAGGAACCCGGATGACAACGGCCCCGATGATGCAAGGCGTTCAGAATCCCAAGATCATGTACCGGAGTGACCCGTTGCCCGACGCCATGCGAGAGCGCCTGCGCGCCCCGGGGTACGCCCCGCACGCGACCGACCTTCTGATGAAAAGGTTGCCCGTCGTGTATTCGGAGGGAGGCCTGATCGTCGAGTACCCGAATGGCAGGCGCATCAAGGTCAAGCGCCACAAGGAGTACGACGAGGCCGGGACGTTCCGACGTTACCGTTACGAGGTCGTCGAGGAACTCCCGCCCGCCGCTAGCTGATGCCCGTTCTCACCGTGGTCGCGGTGCCCAACGGCTCCGGCAACAGCACGTTCGTTCAGGCGATGAGGTTCAGGTCGATTGATCCCGACCGGCTGACCGCCGGGTACGGCGAGGGCTTTACGCCCGAGGCTAACCTGAGGGCCTCTCGTGAGACGCTGCGGCTCATGCAGGAACACCTCGAAGGGCAGCACAACTTCGTCGTCGAAACGACGCTGGCTGGGCGCCAGCCCCTCCGACTGTCTTCCTCCTCCACCCGCTACCATGCCCCGATGACCCACCACCGACTGATTCCCCGCGAGGGCTCCACATGGAAGGGCTGATGCTCGCGCGGGTGCTGCGGGACCTGTCAAAGCACCTCCCCGCCCGCACGCTGGGCTGGGCCTTCCCCGACGAGACGACCGCCGCGCTGCTGCTCGACGGCCTTGGAAACCTCGTGCTCTCGTACCGACCGCCGCAGCCCGTCGTCTTCCTGTCGCGCGAGCGGCTACGGGGCGAGCCGCACAACGGGTTCCAGCGGTACCTGGCGAACCGGGTGCGCGGGGACCTGTTGAAAGCCGAGCAGCTCAAGCTCGACCGGGTGTTCGCGCTGCACTTCGCGGGTGAGACGGGCTTCGTGGACCAGCCGCCCAACCGGCTCCTCTTCGAGGTCACGGG
The DNA here is from genome assembly GCF_025997855.1 of Deinococcus aetherius. NCBI lineage: Bacteria > Thermotogati > Deinococcota > Deinococci > Deinococcales > Deinococcaceae > Deinococcus > Deinococcus aetherius. The sequence goes on along the minus strand of NZ_AP026560.1, from coordinate 753,468 downwards.
CCGCAACGCCAACCTCCTCGTGCTGGAGGCGGGCGGGGGTTTCGAGGGCCGGATCGTCCTCGCCGCCCGCGAGATCACCGGGAGCCGCAACCGCTTCCGCACCGTGCGGACGGGCGGGATTTACACGCCGCCGCCCCCCTACGAGAAGCTCGACCCGCGCACGGTGACCGAGGAGGACGCCCGCTCTCTCGCCTCCCTCCCCATCGGCAGGTGGCGGGATCGGGTGGACGGGCTGGGGCTGCTGCTCGGCGCCGAACTCGTCCGCCGCGCCGGACTCTCAGCGGACGAGGCGCCGGGGGACCACTGGCGGGAGGCGCTGGCGGCCCTGCGTTCCCTGGTGGAGGACCCCACCGTCAGCGAGGGGACGATGCGGGAGGGGGCGCGCGAGGCGGCGCGGGCGGAGAAGGCGGCCCAGCTTCGCAAAGCCCTGCGCGAGCCCCTGGAAAAGCGGCTCACCCTCGTCACCAACCAGCTCGCCGACGTGGCCCGCGCGGAGGCGGGGCTGGACAGCGCGGCACAGGACCGCACGGAGGCCGACCTGCTGATGGCCTACGCGCACACGGTGGAAGGCGGCGCCCCTTCCGCCCTGCTGCCCGCCTTCGACGGGAGCGGCGAGGTGCCCGTCTCGCTCGACCCGCAGCTTTCCGCCGTGCAGAACGCCGAGAAACGCTACGCCCGCGCCCGCCGCCGCGAGGAGGTGTACGAGCGGTTGGCGGGGCGCGAGCCTACCCTGCTCGCGGAGCTGGAGGAGGCCCGCGAACGCCTCGCGCAACTCGACGCGGCGAGCCTGGAGGAGTTGGAGGCGCTCTCGCAGACCCTTCAGGCCGAGCGGCCCGAGAAGAGCCCGTACGGCCTCCGCTTCACCACACCGGGCGGCTTCGAGGCGCTGGTGGGGCGCAACAACAAGGAGAACGCGACCCTGACGCACCGCGTCGGGCGCAGCCTCGACTACTGGTTCCACGCACAGGGCTACCCCGGCAGCCACGTCCTCGTGCGGACGGGGGGCAAGGACCTCGCCCTGCCCGACATCCTGTACGCCGCGCGCCTGGCTGCCACCCACTCCAAGGCGCGGGGGAGCAGCAACGTCCCGGTGGACTACACCCGGGTCAAGTTCGTGTGGCGGCCCAGGGGAGCCCCCGCCGGGCAGGTCCACTACACCGACCAGAAGACGGTCTTCGTGGACGGCACGCTGCCCGAGGAGAGCGCGGCGGCGGGGTGACCCGCCACATCAAGGCTCTGGTCACGACGAAGACGTGGCGGGCACGGAGACTCCCCGCCCGTGGAGCACATCATGTTCAGGGGCAGGGTTCACCGCGCGAACGTCACCCAGGCGGACCCCGACGATGTGGGGAGCGTGATCATCGCCGCCCACGGCAACTCCAGCGAGGAGGCCCGTACCCTGGAACCCCGCGTCGTCCTCGTGGACACGAAAAACCGGGGGCTCAACCTCTGACCCGCTTGAGCGAACGAAGCCGACACGGGAAACCCGCGCTCGTCAGGCTTCCCGTTGTCCTGTTCCCGGCAAGTGAGCACGACAGGGCCGGGCCCATGCTCTACCGCGCGGGCGTGACTCTCGACGTGATGCGGCGCGACGGACACACCGCTTTCCGAAACGGCCTGCACGGCGACGGCTGGCTGGAGAAGGGGGAGGTGACCCGCGACCCGGCCAGGCTGGACACGCTGGCGGCGACGCAGGCGGGGCAGATCGCGCGGGCCTTTCCGGGAGCGACCCTCGTCGTCGGGGCGAGCCAGTGCGGCGCGGTGCTCGCGGCCTTCGTCGCCCGGCACCTGGGATTGCCCGTCGCCTTTCTCAACGTGGAGGGGGAGGGGGCCTTCTTCCACCGGATGCACGTCCCGGAGCCGGGCGAGAGGGTGGTTCTCGCAGAAGACCTGATCTGCACGTGCCAGGACGCCCGCGTCCTCGTCCGCTCGCTGCGGGAGCGGGGGCACGAGGTCCTGGGGCTGAGCGCCTGGGCGGTGCGTGATGGGGCTGCCCTGCCGGAGGTGCCCGTGACTACCCTCGCCGCACATCCCTACCGAACTTTCGCGGCAGAAGCGTGCCGGTTGTGTGCGGGCGGAGAGGGATTGGCGTGGGGAGGCGTCCGGGAGTAGCCTCCCCTCATTCCTGCCCGATCAACAGCCCCAGCGGTTCGGCGAGACGACCGGCCAGCGCCGCATCTTCCTGGGCGAGTTCCCGAAGGAACAGGGCGGTGGTGGCCTCGAAGGCACGTTCCAGCTCGGCCTTCTCCAGTGAACGGACGAGGGTGGCGGCGAAAGGCCCGGTGACCTCCGGGGGCAGGTCGTCCAGGCCCCGGCCCTGGTGGGCGGGCAGTCCATGCTGCAGGCAGGCGAGCGACAGCACCTGAGCGCGCATCCCGCTTACCATGAGTTCGGCCTGCCACACCCGGCCGCGTTTCAGGCACGACCGGACGTGCCGGGCGTAGAGCCAGGCCCAGCCGATGAGGTCGCTGGCCGCCAGCGCGGGACCCGGGGGCCGCTCGACCGCCGTGCCGAACAGCAGGCGAAAGGCGGGGCCGGTCGCGCCGAACTCCCCCGGCGGCCAGAAGCTCAGGTCCACCTGCAAGGTGTCCGCGAGCAGGAAGACCCGGTAGCGGACCCGGCCCTGCCACACGGCGCCGTGCTCCCGGTACAGCCGCCCGGTCCACCGGGCGACGACCTCGCCCTCGTCGGCGTTCAGGGCGAGGCCGAGGGCGAGGTCGATGTCCGACCAGCGGTCCTCGCGCCCCAGGGCGGCCGAACCTGTCAGGGCGAGTCCGGTCACGTCGAGGTCGGCACGCGCTGCCCGGATCAGCGTTTCGCGCAGTTCGGCCCGCTCTTCGGGGGTAAAGACCAGCATGGTGAACTGTACCCGCCTCACACCCGGTCGTGTCTACCCCTCTCCCCCGCCGAAACGCGGCAGACTGGCCCCCATGCCCGCCGGACCCGCCGCCGACCCGCCGCACCCCCTCGCCGCGCCCCTCCTCGCCGGGGAGCGCCGCGCCCTCGCCAAAGCGATCACCCTCGCCGAGTCCACCCGGCCCGACCACGAGCGGGAGGCGCAGACGCTCCTCTCGCAGGTCCTGCCCCACGCGGGGCGCAGCGTCCGGGTGGGGCTGACGGGCGTGCCGGGCGTGGGCAAGTCCACATTCATCGAGGCGCTGGGCGTGCGGCTGGCGGACGCGGGGCACCGGGTCGCCGTGCTGGCGGTCGATCCCAGCAGCGTGCGGACGGGCGGCTCGATCATGGGAGACAAGACGCGGATGCCCGCCCTCACGGTGCACGAGGGCGCCTTCATCCGCCCGAGTCCCAGCGGCGGCACGCTGGGCGGGGTGGCGCGGCGCACGCGCGAGGCGATCACCCTCTGCGAGGCGGCGGGCTTCGACGTCCTGTTGGTGGAGACGGTGGGAGTCGGCCAGAGCGAGACGCAGGTGGCAGCGATGACGGACCTCTTCGTGCTGCTGACCCTGCCCAACGCGGGCGACGAACTCCAGGGCATCAAGCGCGGGATCATGGAACTCGCCGACCTGTGCGTGGTGAACAAGGCGGACACGAATCCGGCGGCGGCGAACCGTGCACAGCGGGAACTCTCGGCGGCGCTGCGGCTGCTGACTCCCCACGACGCGCCCTGGCGTCCCCGCGCCCTGCAAGCCTCCGCCCTGACCGGGGCCGGGTTGGACGAGGTGTGGGCGGCGGTGGAGGAGTACCGCTCGGACCCGGGGCGGGTGGAACGCCGCCGCCGGGAGCAGACGGGGGCGTGGTTCGAGGAGTTGCTGCGGGAGGCGGCGTGGCGCAAGTTTCGGGCCGGGGTGGACGCCGAGCGGCTGCGGGCGCTGCGGGCGGAGGTGCTGGCGGCCAGGCTGACCCCGGTGCAGGGGGTGCGGGAGTTGATGGGCGACAGGAAGGGATGAACTCGGTGCTGGTCGTCCTGATGGTCGGGCTGGGCGCCCTCGCCCAGGGGTCCACGGGGATGGGGTTCGGCCTCCTGTGCGCCCCGTTCCTGATCGGCAGCTATGGCCCGGCGGAAGGGGTGCGGCAGGTCGTCCTCCTGTCCCTGGTGCTCAACGCCGTCTTTCTGGGGAGCGAGGCCCGCTCTGCCCGGGGCCGTGACGCCCTGGGGTTGTTGCTGCCCGCTCTTCTCGTGGCGCCGCTCCTCACCCTCTGGCTGCGGCCACTCGACCCACGGGTCCTGCTGGTCGTCGCCGGTTCGCTGACGACCGGGAGTGCCGCCGTCCTCGCGCTGGGGTGGCAGCCATCCTGGCTGCGGGGTTGGGTGGGGGCCGTGGGAGCAGGCATCGTGAGCGCGGCTATGAACGTGGCCGGGGGGCTGGCCGGGCCCGCCGCCGCCCTGTACGCGGTGGGGGCGGGTTGGCCGACGGCGAGCGTGCGCCCCACCCTCCAGCTCTACGGCCTCGGGCTCAACATCGTCACGCTGCTGAGCCTGGGTCTGCCGCCCCTGTGCCCACCACTGCTGGCGGGGCTTGTCGGCGGCGTCCTCGCCGGTCTCCTGCTGGCCCGCCGCCTTCCGCAGAGATTGGTCAGACAGGCCATCCTGGCCCTCGCCGCGCTGGGAGGGGTGCTCGTCGTGCTGCGGGGCGTGGGGTGAACCCTGGCCCGGGAACGGAGGAGGGGCGCCCACCCCACGGCGGACGCCCCTCCTCCCCCTCCGGCCTTACTTGATGCTGCCGTTGAGCCCGTTGGGGTAGAAGCCGCCCTTGTGGGCCCCCGGGGCGAGGTAGACGATGTTGAGCACCTCGCGCGTGTTGCGGGCGTAGGCGATCCCGTTCGCGTCGGTGGGGGCGATGACGGCGCCCTGGTTGTTGCTCAGGCCCGCATCCTTGCCGCCGCCGACCTTGCCGCGCAGGTTGCTGATGGCCTGGACGACCTGCCCGACGTACAGGCCCGCCGCCGCGAGTTCCTGGCGCCTCATGTAAAGCGCCCCACGGATGGCGCCCGCGTGGTACGCCTCGGTGGCGAGGATGCCCGCCGCCGCCTGGAGGTACGCGGGGTTGGTGATCAGGGTGGCCGCCCCGTTGTACGCGGTCACGCCCACGTCCTCGAAGATGAAGGCCCCGTGCAGGAAGAACAGGTCGTTCGCGTAGGGGTTGAAGCCCTTGATCTTGCCCCCGCTGGCCGCCTGACCCGCCGCGTCGAAGGCCCCGGCGAGGTCGAGGACGGGGCGCGGCGCGGCGGCCTTGCCCAGGGCGCCGGACAGGAACTTGACGTGCTGAAGCTCGTCCTCGGCGATGTCGCGCACGAAGGCCTGGGTGTTGGAGTCCTTGAACTGCATCCCCATCATGGGGTCGAGCCCGGCGGGCAGGCGAATCTCGGCGCCTCCGCCGATGCGGCGCAGCTCCTGAAGGCGGCCCACGGCGGCGAGGTAGAAAGCCGCCTCCAGGTATTCGAGGTTCAGGGCGAAGTTCAGCACGTCCGCGTCGATGTTCTTCGCGGGGGCGGCGAGGGCGCCGGGGGCGCTCAGGCCGAAGGCGGCGGCCCCCAGGCCGAACTTGCCCAGGGTGCCCAGGGCGGAACGGCGGCTGACGGTGAGGTCGGTGGCGGGCTGGTCGGTGTGGTCGTGGCTCATACTTCCTCCGGTGAATGTCCGCTCGTGCGGGCAGGTTCACCGAGTTCTATGCGGGTCCGTGAGCCTTGGACTACCCGTCCCCCCGAAGATGACCGCCAACCCAACGCCAGATGAGAACGTGGTGGTCCTCGTGAAAGCGGCGCGGGCGGACGAGGGCCTGGGCAAGGGTGACCGGCCGCGCAGGCAGGAAGTCGGGGACGGGCCGCAGGTAGACGTGCGCGGTCGTTGGCGCGACGAGGGCGCGGGCGGGGTGGTCGATCACGACATCGGCGGGATATTCGGGCCGCTCGCCGGGTGGGAGGACACGCCCCGGCAGTTCCCACAGCCCGCGCCCGATAGGTCCGGTCCGGGTGTGGAGCCACACCTGCTCCCCCCGGACGTACAGCCAGCGTTCCTCGTGGAGCCCGGCGCCGGGGGGAAGGGACGCGCGGGCCGCCTCCACCGCCTCCCACTCGACCTGCAACCGTTTGAAGGCAGGGGTGAGGGCGAAGCGGGCGAGGAAGGCGCGCACGGGCTCGGGCACGCCCTCCGGCAGAGGCCGCCCGGTCAGGAACGTCGCGCGCAGGTCGGTCGCGTTGAGGCCGGGGACGGACGGGGTGAGAAGGCGCTCCCAGCCGGGGAACCAACGCAGGTAGGCCGTGCTCGCGTCCTTCTCGAAGCCGACGAGGGCGGGGGCCGGGTCACCCAGCACCTCGCGCGCCGCCTCCCGCACGTCCGCCGCCCAGGCGTCCGCGTTGAAGCGGTCGGCGAGGGGGCGGAGGAGGACGCGGCCCCGTTCCACTCCGGCCTCCCGCAGGGCGGCGCGGAACATCCCGGCCCGCTCCTCCGCCGTGAAGGGGTTGCGGACGGAGCGGGCGAGGTTCGCGCTGCCCAGCAGGACGAGTACGCGCGGGAACGCCTCCAGAGCGCCCAGCACCGTTCCCAGGTGCGCCCGGTGCGGCGGCTGGAAGCGGCCCACGTAGACCGCCGAGCGGGCGTAGCCCTCTTCCCCGCTCATCCCGCGTGGGCGCGCAGCGAGTCGGCCACCCGGTCGCGCAGGGCGGCCACGTCCCCGCCCAGGCTCACCCGATAGACGTGGGGGTTGAGCGGGCGGAGGGTCCCGGCAGGAAGGCGGCCCAGTTCCTCACGCGCCCGCGCCTGCACCTCGGGCAATGTCTCCGGGACCCCGGTGCGCCGCCCGCCCTCCATCACGACCTCGCGGGCGTCCTGCCAGGTCAGATCGTCCGGCAAACGGATGGAGCGCAGCGGGTTGGTGGGGTCGCTCACCCGCTCGCCCGCCCTCGGCTCGTCTCCCATGGTCAGCACGTCGAGGGCGAAGTGGCCGTCCTCGTCGGCGGCACGCCACACCCGTTTCGCTCCCGGCAGGCTCGACTTGGCGGGTTCGCCCGTGAGCTTCATCTTGGGCACGCCGTTCAGCGCCGCGAGCTTGTACACCCCGCCGAGCGCCCCGCCCCCCTCGCCGCCCGCCGTGACGAGCTGGGTCCCGACCCCGTACACGTCCACCCGCCCGCCCTCCGCGATGATGGAGGCGATGACGGATTCGGAGAGGTCGTTGCTCGCCACGATCCGCACGTCCCCGAAGCCCGCCGCGTCGAAGGCCGCCCGCACACTCCGCGACAGGTACGCGAGGTCGCCGCTGTCAAGTCGCACGCCCTTCAGTTCGTGTCCGGCGGCGCGCAGTTCGCGGGCGACGGTCAGGGCGTTCGGTAAACCGCTCCGCAGCGTGTCCACCGTGTCGAGAAGCAGGGTGGTGGCGTCCGGGTACAGCTCGGCATAGGCGCGGAAGGCCGCGAGTTCGTCGGGAAAGCTCTCCACCCAGGCGTGGGCGTGGGTGCCGGTGACGGGGATGCCGTAAAGCCGCCCCGCCTCCACGTTGCTCGTGCCGACCGCCCCTCCGACAAAGGCCGCGCGGGTGGCGCTGAGTGCCCCGTCCGGTCCCTGCGCGCGGCGGGCGCCGAACTCGACGACCTGGCCTCCATGCGGGCTCACTGACGCGGCGAGGACGCAGCGGGCCGCCTTCGTCGCCACGAGGGTCTGGAAGTTGAGGGTGTTCAGCAGCGCCGTCTCGACGAGTTGCGCCTCCCACAGCGGCGCGGTCACGGTCAGCAGCGGCTCGTGCGGGAAGACGGCCCGGCCCTCGCGGAAGGCGGTCACCCGGCCCGTGAAGCGCCAACCGCGCAGCGCCTCCAGAAAGTCGGGCGTGAAGAGCCCCAGCGACTCCAGGTAGGCGAGGTCGTCCCCCGAGAAGCACAGCCCCTCCAGTAGATCGAGGGCGGGTTCCAGCCCGGCCCACACCGCGTAGCCGCCGTGGAAAGGCAGTCTGCGGAAGTACAGGTCGAAGACCGCCTCCTGCGCGTGCACGCCGTGTGCGAAGTACCCCTGCATCATCGTGAGCTGGTAGAGGTCGGTGAACAGGGGCGAGGCGGTCATCCCACGGCCTCCGGGAGACGTTGCCCGCGCGTCTCGACCCCGATGGCCCACCCGCAGACGGCGGCGACGGCGAAGCACGCGGCGAAGAGGGTGAGCGCGACCGCGAGCTGCCCGGTCAGCAGAAGCGCCCCGACGCTGGGCGACAGGACGCCGGCGAGGCGGGCCATGCCGCTCACGAAGCCCATGCCCGTCGTTCTGAGCGGCGTCGGGAAGAGTTCAGGTGTGTACGCGTACAACGCCCCCCACGCGCCGAGCAGCGCGAAGGACAGCCCGGCGGAGGTCAGCAGCACGCCGTTCGCCGTGTCTGCCAGCAGGAAGAGGTACGCCCCCAGCGCACTCGCGGCGAGGTAGCCGACCAGGGTGGCGCGGCGGCCGACCTTTTCCACGAGGTAGGCGGCGAGGACGTAGCCCGGGATCTGCGCGAGGGCGAGGAGCAGGGAGGTGCGGTACACCGCCCCCAGGTCGAGCCCCTGCGCCCGCAGGTAGGAGGGCAGCCACGAGAAGATGCCATAGTAGCCCAGGCTCAGCCCGAACCAGATCAGGGCGAGCAAGGCGGTGCGGCGGCTCACCGCCCCACGAAACAGCGCGGCGGGCGTCACCCGGGGGGCGGGGGGAGGCACGGCCAGGGGCGCGTCGGGCAGGGCGGTCCGGTTCGACCTCGCCACCCGCTCCAGGGCCGCCCGCGCCGCCCCCTGCCGTCCCCGCGCGAGGAGAGAGCGGGGCGAGTCGGGGATGCCCAGCCGCGCGACGAGTCCCACCACCCCCGGCAGCGCGGCGAGGGCGAGGAGCCAGCGCCACGCCACGGCGGGCTCGAAGGCGGTGCTCAGCCCCCACGCGAGGGCGGCGACCGCGACCGTCCCCAGCGCCCAGAAGCTCTCCAGGTACACCAGAAAGCGGCCCCGCCACGCGGTCGGCACGAACTCCGCCATCATCGCGTAGTCCACCGGGAGCGTGCCCCCGATGGCGAAACCCGTGAGGAAGCGGGCGACGACGAGCCACGTCACCCCCGGGGCGAAGGCGCCCGCCAGGCCGAACACCACCCCCAGCGTCACGGTCGTCAGGAAGACGGTGCGGCGCCCCACGCGGTCGGCAAGCCAGCCCCAGAACACGGCGCCCACGAGCATCCCCGCGAAGGTGGCGGTCAGAAGGAGCGTCGCGGGGGCCGAGCCACGCCCCAGCCCAAACGCGGCGCTGATGCCGGGGAGGGCGAAGCTCATCAGCAAGACCTCCATCGCGTCCGCCGCCCAGGTCAGGCCGCAGATGGCGAGGAGGCGCCACTGGAAGGGGCCCAGGCCCAGCCGGTCGATGGCGTCGTCCACGGGCAGGGCGGCGGGCGGGGAAACGGTCTGAGTCATCGCCGGAAAGTCTAATACGGGGCCCCTTCCGGCCCGGGGAGGCATGAACTGCGGATGTAGAGTGGGAAACACGACCTCTGCGGCAGGCCGTCGGCGTCCGTTCACCACCCGACCCGTCCGGGGTGTCCTGCCCGGCAAGGAGACGACCATGCCGCTGCTTCGCGGCCCTGACGTACCGGGTTTCGTCCTCCCTCGAACGTTTCCCGGGGAGACCCGGCCCACCCGGGTGCTCGGACTCACCGGCCCGGTGCTGTACCACCGCATCCAGAACCGGGCGGTGCGCTCCTTCAGCTCGTTCTTCGACGGCGTGTGGTCGAGCCCGGTCGCCGGGGACCTGACGGACGGGGGCTTCGCCGGACTGTCCGTGGTGGGGTGGTTTCCCCTCGCCGGGTTCCCGTACTCCTGCGACATCCTGCGGGCCGAGCGCCCGGTGAACGTGCTGTACGAGTTCCGGGACGCGGGCGCCAAGAGTGGTTGGCTGGACACCTCCAACGAGCGTGTCGGCGAGGGGAAGGAGGACGTCCGGTAGGTCCGGCACGGCGCCTTCCGTGAAGGTTTTCGGTCTCACATTCCCCTCTCTGGCGCCCCCCGCTTTCTGTCACACTCCGGGGACGCGGCGCTCCTCCTTTCGGGGCGCACCCGGAGGCGAAACCATGAATTCACCCCTGCCCCTCGTGTCCCCGTCCCTCCTGCCCGGGAGGGGGCAGTCATGACGACCCTGGCCCTGCTCGGCGGCACGGGCCGCACGGGGAGACTCCTGATCGACCAGGCGCTCGTGCGCGGTCACCGCCTGCGGGTGCTCGCCCGGCGCCCGGAGGCCGTTCACCGCCAGGACGACCTCGTGACCGTCGTGCCCGGGGACGCCCGTGACCGCGAGGCCGTGGCCCGGCTCGTCCAGGGGGCGGACGTGGTGCTCAGCGCCCTGGGGCCGGTGCGGGGCGGGCCGCCCGACGTGATGACGCTCGCGGCGCGGCATCTGATCGAGGTGCTGCCCGAGCAGGGCATCCGCCGCCTGATCACGCTGACGGGGGCGGGCGTGCCCTTCGCCGGGGACCAGCCCAAGCCCGTCGATCACATCTTTCGCGTCGCGCTGCGGCTCCTCCAGCCCGACGTGCTGCAAGACTCCGTGGCGCACGCGACCCTGATCCGCGAGAGCGACCTCGACTGGACGGTCGTGCGGGTGCCGCGCCTCGGCGACGGGCCGGAAAAGCCGCTGCGGGTCGGGATGGTCGGGCAGATCGGCACCCAGATCACCCGCGCGAGCGTGTCCCGCTTCATGCTCGATCAGGTGGAGGGGCGCGAGTTCGTGCGGCAGGCGCCCGCCATCAGCAACTGACGTGCGGGCTGCCCGGCTCCACACCTTCGGCCCACCCGAGGTGCTGAGGACCGAGGAGGTGCCCTGGCCCTTCCCCGAGGGGGACGAGGTGCTGATCCGGGTGCGCGCGTCGAGTGTCAATGGCACCGACCTGCGGCTGCGCGGGGGCGGGCTGGGCCCCCTCGGGAGGCTGCAACTGCCGCTCACGCCGGGCTTCGACGTGGCGGGCGAGGTCGCCGCGTGCGGCCCGGCGGTTACCGCCTTTCGCCCCGGCGAGCGGGTCTACGCCGTCGTCGGCCACGGGGGCGGCGGGGCGGCGGAGTACGTGACGGTCCGGCAGTCCCGGGTGGCCGTCGCCCCCCAGAGCGTGCCGCTGGCCCAGGCGGCGGCGGTGCCCCTCGCCGGGCTCACCGCCTTGCAGGCGCTGCGGGGGGTAGGGAGGCTGCGCGCCGGGGAGCGGGTCCTGGTGTACGGGGCGGCGGGGGGCATCGGCTCCTTCGCGGTGCGTCTCGCGCGGCTCTTCGGCGCCCACGTCACGGGGGTGGCCCGCGCCGCCAAGCTCGACTTCGTGCGGAACCTCGGGGCCCACGAGGCCCTCGCCACCGGGGAGGCCGACCTGGGCGGGCGGAGCGGGCGGTGGGACCTCATCCTCGACACGCCGCCCGCCCTGACCTTCACGCGGGTGGAGGCGGCCCTGACGCCGGGGGGGAGGCTGGTAAGCACCAAGCCCTTTCCCGGTTCCCCCGCCGAGGTGCGTGCCTTCCTGCGCCGCCCCGGGCCCCGCTTCGCCCCGGTGCGGACGGCGGAACGCGGGCTCGACCTCGCCCTGCTCACCCGGCTGATCGACTCCGGCGAGCTGCGGGTGCCCCTCGACCGCACCTTCCTATTGGAGGAGATTCGCGCGGCCCACGCTTACGCCGAGGGACCCGAGGTGCGCGGCAAGGTGGTCGTGACGGTGGATTAAAGCCCGCCTGGGACCGGGCAGTTTACACTCCCGCCATGCCCGCCGACCCTGCCCTCCGCGACCACATCATCCGCGAACTGCACGTTCAGCCCGACATCGACCCCGCCGCCGAGGTCGAGCGCCGGGTGAGCTTTCTGGTGAACTACCTGGGGCAGACTCCGGCCAGGGGCTTCGTGCTGGGGATCAGCGGCGGCCAGGACAGCACCCTGGCGGGGCGGCTGTGTCAACTCGCCGCCGAGCGGGTGCGGGACCAGGGCGGCGACTGCACCTTCATCGCCATGCGGCTGCCGTACGGGGTGCAGGCGGACGAGGTGGACGCCCAGACCGCCCTGGCCTTCATCGGCCCCGACCGGAGCCTCTCCGTGAACATCAAGGGGGCGGCGGACGCGAGCGCGCAGGCGGCCCACGACGCGCTGGGAGAGCCCCTGCGCGACTTCGTGCGGGGGAACATCAAGGCGCGCGAGCGGATGATCGCCCAGTACGCGGTCGCCGGGCAGGAGAACCTTCTTGTCGTGGGCACCGACCACGCCGCCGAGGCGGTGACGGGCTTTTTCACCAAGTACGGCGACGGCGGGGTGGACCTCATGCCCCTGACTGGACTCACGAAGCGGCAGGGGGCGAGGCTCCTCGAACACCTCGGCGCCCCGGAGAGCACCTGGCGCAAGGTGCCCACCGCCGACCTGGAGGACGACCGCCCCGGCCTCCCCGACGAGGTGGCGCTGGGCCTGACCTACCGCCGGATCGACGACTACCTGGAGGGCCGCGACGTGCCGGGCGAGGTGGCCGAGCGGGTAGAAAAGCTGTTCCTGGCGACGCGGCACAAGCGGTTGCTACCCGTCTCGCCCTTCGACGAGGTGCCCGGGAACGCGGGGCTGCCGCGCCCGCCCAGGTAGCGGGGGCTCAGGACGGCCCTTCCCTCCCGGGGGTGACGCTGCCCCCCTCGTTGAACTCCGCCTCCGCCGCCTGCTTGATGGGGTTTTTCTGGGTAAGGGGCGTTTCGACACTCGCCCCCGGAACCGCCCGGTCCCCGGTGCTGGGTCCCGGCAGGAAGCGGTTACTCAGGGCGAGCAGGTCGGCGGTGAGTTGGGGAGCGAGGGCCTGGGCGTAACGCATCAGCAGGGCGGGGCCGCCGATCATCGCCTCGGCGTCGCCGCGCACGAGGGCGTTCACGATACGGCGGGCGGCGACAGTGGTGTCCAGGGACAGGACGGGCAGGTTGTCGAGGGTGGCGAAGAGGGTGTATTCCTTCTTCACCTGGCCCTTGACGAGGGCGTGGCGGGGGCTTCCGGTTTGCATCAGCCAGGGGTGAACGGTGGTCACCCCCACACCCTCGCGGGCGAGTTCGGCGCGCAGGGCCTGCCCGAGCCCGGTGACGGCGAATTTGCTGAAGGAGTACGGGGCGAGGTGCGGCACAGCCACCTTTCCGCCGATGGACGACACGATGAGCACCCGCCCCCGCGAGGCGCGCAGCAGGGGCAGGGCGGCCCGCGTGAGGCGCAGGGGCGCGAAGGCGTTGATCTCCATGATCTCGCGGAAGTCCTCTTCCGTCATGTTCTCCAGCGGGCCCACCTGAATCAACCCCGCCACGTTCGCCAGCACGTCGAGGCCGCCGTACACCCGGGCGGTCTCCTCGACGGCGCGCTCGATGTCGGCCGCCACCGTCAGGTCACCCGTCACGGTGTGGACGGTGGCGCCCCGGTCCCGCAGATCGGCGGCGGCGCGCCCCAGCTCGGCGGCGCTGCGGGCCATCAGGACCACCCGGGCGCCGTGCGCCGTGAACTCGCGGGCAAGCGCCAGCCCCAGACCGCGCGACCCGCCGGAAATCAGCACGCGCTTGCCGCTGAGGTTGTAGGGCGTCGCCAGCGCCCGGCGGGCGGCGAGCAGCCCCAGCCCGGCGGCGAGCAGCAGACGTTTGGGAGGTCGCAGGGGGGAACGTCGGCTCATGTCCCTGAGTCTGCCGTTCCCGGGGCGACCGTCCCCTTAGAGTGAAGGCATGACCAACGCCGAGCCTGCCCCCGAGTCCACCCAGGGCCGCACTCTCTTCGAGCGCATCATCGCCCGCGAGATTCCCAGCGACGTGGTGTACGAGGACGACCATTACATCGCTATCCGCGACATCGCCCCCAAGGCGCCCATCCACCTCCTCGTGATTCCCAAGAAGGTCACGGCCCGGGTGGACGAAATCACCGGTCCCGCCGAGATGGGCGAGTTGTGGCTCACGGCGGTCAAGGTCGCCCGCCAGCACGCGCCCGACTACCGCCTCGTCGTGAACTGCGGGCCCGGCGGCGGGCAGGTTGTTTTCCACACCCACGTCCACATCCTCGCCGGGTGGGAAAGCGGGCCGGAGGGCGACGTTCTGTGAGCGGTGGGAAGTTCGATGCGGTTCTATTCGACCTCGACGGCGTGCTGGTGGACAGCGAGGCGCTGGCGAACGCGGTCTGGACCCAGGCGCTGGCCGAACACGGGCTGCGGCTCGACCCGGAGGCCCTTCTGGCGCGGGCGGTGGGCGGCACCCACGAGGCGCTGTTCGACTGGCTGCGCGCCGAGCACGGCTGGGAGCGTCCGGGCACCTTCATCCCGCTCCTGGACGAGCGCCTCGCCGCCGCCTTCCAGACCACCCCCGCCATCGAGGGTGCGGCGGATACCCTGCGGGCGCTGGGGGCGTCGGGCCTCCCCTTCGCGGTGGCGAGCAACAGCCAGCGGGGCCGCCTGCACCTCAAGCTCGCGGCGGCGGGCCTGGCCGAGCTGGTGGGCGAGCACGCCTACGATCCGGCGCACGTCGGCGGGCGCGGCAAACCCCTCCCCGACCTGTACCTGCACGCGGCGTCGGCCCTGGGTGTTGATCCCACCCGCTGCCTCGTCGTCGAGGACAGCGTGACGGGCCTGCGGGCGGGCGTGGCGGCGGGGGCGACCGTGTGGGGCCTGCTCGCGGGCGGACACGCGCACCCCGACGGGGCGAGGGCGCTGCTGGACGCGGGCGCCGCGCGGGTGCTGTTCACCCACGCCGAGTTGCGGGAGGCGCTGGGCCTGACGACACCCCCCTGAACCGAGGGGAAGCAGCCCTTCCCCTTGACTTCAAACTCTATATATGTAGAAATAAGACATGGCCCGCTCCCCCAACTCCAGCCCGCACACGCGTGCCGTCCTTGCCGCCCTGCTCTCCGCGCACCCCGGCCCCAGCTACGGCTACGACCTGAGCCGGGCGACGGGGCTGAAAAGCGGGACGCTCTACCCGATCCTCCAGCGGCTGCACGCGCAGGGCTATCTGGAGGCGGAGTGGGAGGACTCGCCGCATTCGGGCAAACCGCCCCGGCACGTCTACACGCTGACCCAGGAGGGACTGAGGCTGGCGCGGGAGAAATCGGAGCGGGCACCAGCCGCACCCCGGAAAGGAGCCCTGCTATGAGGCCCGAGGACTGGAGGAAGGGGATGGAGAACGAGGCGGCGAGCGTGGAGGATGCGGGGTGGGCGTCGGATATCCGGCGGACCCTGCGCCGGGCCAGAGTAACCTCCCTGCTCTCGCAGGGCCTCCTCTCCCTGACCGCCGCACTGGCCCTGGCCGCCTGCTGGCTGGCCGTGCTGGTCCTGATCTCCCGGGCGGCCTGGCACATCGACACCAACCCGCTGGGCACCTGGAGTCTGGTGAATCCGGTTCGCTTCGACCTGCTGTTCCTGGGCCTCCTGACTGGCACCGGACTCGCGCTGGGGTGGTTGCGTGTGAGGCTCTGGCTGGGGACAGTCATCCTGACGCTCACTCCGCTCTGGATTTGGGTGCTGAGTGTTCTCGTGCGTTCGGAGGGGGTCTGGCATGAACCCGACGGTACGTTGACGAACAGCCCCAGCTACGACTTCGCGACCTACGCCTTCACCACCGGTAGCCTGATCTTCTCGCTGGGGTGTCTCGTGGTGGGGCTGCTCAGCATCACGGCAGGGACCCGTCTCCGCCACCGTAAAATAACCCCATGACGGACGCCGCCCCCCAGGCCATGAGCGAGGCCGAGTACCTGCGTTCCGAGCGCGAGAGTCCCTACAAGCGGGAGTACGTGGGGGGCTTTGTGTACCCGCTGCACGCCCAGGCGGGGGCGAGCGGGGAGCACGGTTTGATCAGCACCCGCATCATCGGTCACCTCTTCCCAGACGCCGACCGACTGGGCTGCCGCCTCTACCAGTCCGATATGAAGCTCTATATCCACGCCACGGCGAGCTACTTCTACCCCGACGTGATGCTGGTATGCGGCCAGGAGAAGCCTGATCGTTACTTCGAAACGTCCCCCTGCCTGCTGGTCGAAGTCCTCTCGGGCAGCACGGCGCACAACGACCGCCGCCACAAGCACGCCGTCTACACGGCCATTCCCACCCTCCAGACCTACCTCATCGTGTCGCAGGACGAGCGGTACGTCGTGGAGTACCAGCGCGGTGAGGAAGGTTGGCCCATGCGCGAGCACCGGGGGGAGGGGCGGGTGGACGTGCCCTGCCTGGGCCGCTCGCTGAGCCTGGACGAGATGTACCGGGGCGTGCTGTAAATTGCACGGATGGTCGCGCCCGTGCACTTCAGGCACGGCCGCCGTGCTTGTAGACGCTCCACAGAAGGTAGGTCTTGATGCCGGTCATCCTGGTACTGATGTTCCTGGCCTGCGTGGTTGCGGCGTTCTACGGAGCGCTCAAAATTTGGGGGGCGACGATGGGCTCGGGGGAGGATGGTTTCTGGTGGTTTATCCTCATTCCCGTCGCCCTCCTCTTAGGGCTGCTATGCCTCATCGCGGCCATCGTCATGCTCAGGCGCGCGTCAAGGGGCGAATGAGGCGGAGGAAACAAGAGCTAAAGGAGCCGTCGTGCTGAGGATTTAGGATTGCACGGGAATAAGCCTGCCCCATTTTGTAATCCAGACTGAACCTCTCACAGCAGCCTCCCTCGGCCCGCCGAAGGGGGGGCACACTCTTGCGGCACCAGATCGTCCGGTGGGCTGCGGCCCGACGCCGTTGTCTGTCATCCTGGGGCCACACGTTCACGCC
Organism: Deinococcus aetherius; assembly: GCF_025997855.1. Lineage (NCBI taxonomy): Bacteria > Thermotogati > Deinococcota > Deinococci > Deinococcales > Deinococcaceae > Deinococcus > Deinococcus aetherius. Next base: position 736,811 of record NZ_AP026560.1, on the reverse strand, counting down.
CCGTGCTGGTCCAGGCACTCGTCCCGGAAGCGCCCGCTCAGCGGTTCGGTATATGCGTTCTAGCTGGGTCTTCCTGAGTCGGTAAGGTGCCGCTCAATGCCATGCTGATGTGCGGAGGCGTTCAGGGCGCGACTGGTAAATCCCCGGTTTCCTCACACCACCGGCAGTTCGATCATCCCGCCCGGGAGTTCGCCCTCGACCCGGCCCTCCATGTGCGCGGTCACGGCCAGTCCAGTCGGGGTCTGCGCCAGTCCCCCCTCCGCCGTCTCCCGCAGTTCGGCGGGCATCAGGCGGCCCACCGAGGCCATCGCCATGACCACCTCGTCGGGCGGGATGAAGGATTCGAGCTGCGCCAGCGCCAGTTGCGCCGCGCTGACGGCGTGGACGGCGAAAAAGGCGTTGCGGCTGACACAGGGAACCTCGACGTAGCCGCCCACGGGGTCGCACACGAGGCCGATGGTGTTCATCAGGGCGAGGGACGCGGCGTGGACGCAGGCGCGGGGGCTGCCGCCGAGGAGTTCGGTGACGGCGGCGGCGGCCATCGCGGCGCTCGACCCGATCTCGGCCTGACAGCCGCCTGCCGCGCCCGAGATGAACATGCGCTTGCTGATCGCCTTCCCCACCCCCGCCGCCAGGATCAGCGGGTCCACCAGCCGCTCGTCGGGAAGGCCGAGGTGGTCGGCCACGCCGAGGAGCGCCCCCGGGATGGTGCCCGCGCTTCCCGCCGTGGGCGCGGCGACGATGCGGCCCATGCGGGCGTTCTCCTCGTTCACGGCCATCGCGTAGGCCTGCACCCGCTTGAGAAGGGACGCCCCCAGCACGTCGGGCGCGTCCCACAGCCCCTTCGCGTTCCAGCCCACCATCCCCGTGATGCTCTTCGCGTCGGTTTTGAGGCCGCGTTCAATGGAGGCGCGCATCTCGCCGATGCGGCGGGCCATCTCGGCGCAGACGGCCCCCGGGTCCAGCCCGGTCTCCGCACAGTCCTGGGCCAGCACCCAGGCGGAGGCGGGGGCGGGGGCGTTCATCAGGTCTTCGAGGGTGGTCATGGGTGGGGCTCCTGGCGGCTTGGGGAGGAGGTCGAGGAGTCTGGAAGTCGAGGGGCCGAGGAAGGGGACGGAGTTTCGGGTTCTTGACGCCTGGACCCCTCGACTCCCCGACCGCTCGCGCCTCAGCCGTCCATCAACTTGGGCAGCGGCCGGACCCAGTTCATGTCGGGCCAGCGGTTCAGGAAGGCGAGGGCTTCCGGGCTCAGCGGCGCGTCGAGTTCGATGGCGAGGAGGGCCTGCCCGCCCCGCGCCTCCCGGGTACAGGTCAGGGTGGCGATGTTCACCCCGTCGGCGGCGACCGTGCTGGCGATGCGGGCGATCATGCCCACGGCGTCGGCGTAGCGCAGGAGCAGGGTGGGGCTCGCACCGCTGAGATTCACCCCCAGCCCCTGCACCTCGGTCACGCGGATCACCCCGCCGCCCGTGGAGCTGCCCTGCACCGTCACTGCCTGCTCTGCACCGTGCAGGTCGATGTGCGCGGTGTTGGGGTGAACGTCGCCCAGGTCCACGTCACGGAACTCGACGGTCAATCCCGCCGCCTCGGCCTCCAGCGAGGCGCGGGGCAGCCGGGGGTCGTCGGGCCGGTAACCCAGCAGCCCCGCCACCAGCGCGAGGTGGGTGCCGTGGCCGCGCCCCGTCTTGGCGAAACTCGCGTGCAGGCCGATCACCGCGCGGTGGGGTGGTTCGCCGAGCAGGTGGTGGGCCACCAGGCCCAGGCGGCACGCGCCCGCCGTGTGGCTGCTGCTCGGCCCGATCATCACGGGGCCGATCATGTCAAGCAGGGACATGCCCCCAGTATAGGGAGGCGTCTAGGCAAATGTCCGGGGCGGAGGGACGGGGGCGCCGGGCCGGTTATGCTCGGCCATGTCCCCCGAATCCCGGCTCCGCGACCTTGGGCTGATCCTGCCGCCGCCGGTGCGGCTCCCGCCGGGGGTGGTGCTGCCCTTTGCGATGGTGCGGGTGGTGGGCGACCGGGCGCTGATCTCGGGGCACGGGCCGCAGGGCCCAGAGGGCTCCCTCGCCCCGCCCTTCGGCAAGGTCGGCGCCGAGGTGAGCCCGGCGCAGGCGCAGGAGGCCGCGCGGCGGGTGGCCCTCTCCGTGCTGGGAAGCCTGAGGCGCGAACTGGGCGACCTCGGCCGGGTGGCGGCGTGGGTGCGGGTGTTCGGGATGGTAAACGCGGCGCCCGGCTTCACCGAGTTGCCCGCAGTGATCAACGGCTTCTCCGACCTGATCTTGGAGGTCTTCGGCCCGGAAGTCGGCGCGCACGCCCGCTCGGCGGTGGGGATGGCCGAGTTGCCCTGGAGCATCCCGGTGGAGGTGGAGGCCGAGGTGTGGCTGCGGCCCACGTAAGCACGCCTGATGTGCAATAGGGAAGACACCGACTGGGCTGTAAGTTGTTCTCCCCCTTGCGGGGGACTGGCACAGCTCCGCAGGAGAGGGCCGGGGAGGGGGGTGACGAGCGCAGCTCGTCCTTGTGTGGAACGTTAAAAAGCGCCTTCCGCCCAATTTCTCATCCCGCATCAAGCGTTGAGCGGGGGACAGGGGCTCAGTTTCCTCCCACCGCCGCCCGCAGCGCCCGTCCGCTCGGCCCGGCCTGCCCCAGCGCGGCGCGGGCGAGGGGCAGGCGCACCGGGTTCGGCGCCTGGGCGAACAATCTCAGCATTGTTCGGGCGAGGGCCCCGGCCCCCGTGCGCGGCGCGAGGAAGGCGTGCCACTCGGGCGCGGGCAGGCGGAAGAAGGCGGCGAAGAAGGCGGGCAACGCGTCTCCCGGCAGGGCGAGCAGGGCGTCCACCCCGAGGAGGGCGACCTCGCGGGCGGCGCGGCGCCCCTGGGGCCAGAGGGCATGCCACCCAGCCTGAACCGAGCAGACGGGACCTCGCCTGTCCAACGCCGATGCGACTGCCCGCGCGACAACGGGAGCGTCGGCCAGCGCCCCTGCCACCTGGAAGCCGCTCACCGGGTGGACGAGCCCCGCCGCCGCCCCGAAGGCGAGGACGGGACCGGGCGCGGGCGCGGCGGTGTTCATAGGAAAGGACACCCACTCGGTGCTCTCGATCTCCCAGGGCGGCGTTCCCTGCGCGGCGAGGCGGGCATGGAGGCGGCGTTCGAGCAACTCGCGCGTCAATCCCGGACGGGCGATCAGGCTCGTCTCCTCGGCGAGGTAGAGGTCGCCGCCGAGGTGCATGGTGTAGAGGAAGGTGGGCGCGGCGCGCACCCCGCCAGGCGGGAGATGGCCCGCGCGGTAGTCCATCCAGGAGACCCCACCGGAAGGACCGGGAGGGCGGTCGAAGTGGGCGACGATCCCGAACGCGGTCTGGAGGGCCACGCCGACCGGGTGGGTGGGCCCGTTCAACCCGCCGAGGTGCCCCCCCGCGTCCACCACCAGCCGGGCCCGCCACCGCTCGCCGCCCGCGCCCCGGACCTCCCACTCCTTCCCCGCCCGCTCGGCGTGCGCCACCGTCCCGACCGTCCAGGCCAGGCCCGACCCCGCCCGCGCGAGCAGCGTCTCCAGCAGGCGGGCGTTGTCGAACAGGGCGTAGGGGCGCAGCAGCGGCGTGGGCTCCTCATCCGTGTAGGCCCGCACGTCCGTCCACACCTGGGCGAGGGCGGGGCGGACGGGACCGGGAACCTCGTCCAGCCACGCGCCGTAGGTGGCGGGAAAGGGACGCGGCGGGTGGGGGGCGACGAGCCGCACGCCCAGACCGCACGCGGCGAGTTCGGCGGCGAGACCCAGCCCGGCCGGGCCGCCGCCGATCACCAGCGCGTCCGTGAGGTCCGTGTGCGGGGCCATCCGGGCAGATTAACGCGACCGGGGGAACCGCGAGTGTGGGGATTCCCGCCGGGAATGAGCCTGACCGCCGGGTAAGTCCCGTGTCAAGCCACCCTCAAGTCCGACTGTGCCCGTCACGCCCGAGTCCGTCCACCTCAGCCGCTAGCCTGCCCCCATGACTCGCCGCTCCGCCCGCGCCCTCTCCCGGCGCCGGACCTTCGCCCTCGCCACGCTCGCCGTGACCCTCACCGCGTCCCTGACCGCCTGTTCGAGGGTGGACGTGCAGCAGACCCTCAACCGCGCCGTGAACCTCGCCGGGCTGACCGTCGCCACCGACCAGCGGTACGGGCCCAACGCGCGCAACACCCTCGACGTGTACGCCCCCAGGAACGCGCGGAACGCGCCCGTCGTGCTCTTCATCCACGGCGGCTCGTGGCAGAACGGCGACAAGTCCGGGCACCGCTTCGTGGGCGAGAGCCTGGCGCGGGCCGGGTACGTGACCGGCGTGATGAATTACCGCCTCGCGCCGCAAAACCGCTACCCCGCCTTCGTGCAGGACGCCGCCTCGGCCCTTCGGTGGCTGCGCGACAACGCCAAGACCTTCGGGGGCAACCCGGATGTTCTCTTCGTGACCGGGCATTCGGCGGGGGCCTTCAACGCGGTCGAGGCGGTGGACAACGAGCGCTGGCTGCGCGAGGCGGGCGTGCCCATCCGCGCCGTGCGGGGCGTGATCGGCATCGCAGGGCCGTACTCCTACGACTTCCGGCAGTTCCAGAGCCGGGTAGCCTTTCCCGAGAACAGCACCCCCGATCAGGTGATGCCCGACCGCCACGTCCGCCGGGACGCCCCGCCGCACCTCCTGCTCGTCGCGGCGAACGACCGGACCGTCTACCCCCAGAACGCGCTGAACCTGGAAGCGGCGCTCAAGGCCGCCGGGGTGCCGGTCACCCGCACGGTGCTCCCAGGCCTCAACCACATCACCATCGCCGCCGCCATCGCCCGGCCGCTGACGTTCCTGGGGGGGACGAGGCAGGCGATGATCGAGTTCATCGAAAGACACAAGTAAGGTGGGTTCGCCTAGAAGTTGAAAGGTACGTGAATTACGCAAGCGCCCGGTGGCCCTCCTGCTTCTTAACGTGGGCGTGATCTGCGGGTTGCTTTGGTTGTTGAGCCTGAGCGATATCGCCAAGATACGGGGGGAGGTAGGAACTCCCTCCAACGTCGTTCCTGTCATCAACATGCGGCTTTTGAACTGGCCCTGCCGTGGAAGGAGCAGCGCCTACCTCGTCGACCACCGTGGGGGAACCGCGTAGTTCTGTACCCGTTGGTGAGTGGTACGGCGCCGAAGCCCCTGACCGCAACGCTTCAGGTCGAGACAGCCGCCGCCTGGGGCACCAACTGCCGCCAGCTCTGCACGTTCCCCACCTGCACCGTCACGAAGCGTTCCAGTGCCTGCCACAGCGCAGGCCGCTCGTCCCCCGGCACCGGAGCTTCCATGCTCACCCGGACGCTCCGCCGCACCACGTTCCGCAGGAAGTCGAGGCTGGCCTGCGGGTAGGCGGGCAGGCTGGCGCACGCCCAACACAGGAGTTGCCCGCCCAGGGGATCGGGGTGCTCGGGGTGCGGGGCACCACAACGGGCGCAGCGGGCCGTCTGCTGTACGAAGCCCGCCAACCCCAATAGCTTGTAGCTCATCACCAGGGCCACCCACTCGGGGTCGGGCTGATGCGAGATGCCGCGCAGCGCCCCCGCGAACAGCTCGAAGGCCTGCTCTGAAAATTCGCCCTCCTGAAATAGGGCGTCGGCGAGTTCGGCCATCAGGTGCGCGAAGGCGTACCGCCCGGGCTCGGCGAGGCGGGGCAGGGCGCCCTCCAGCACCGCCTGCTGCACGGTCGCCAGGTCGGCCTGCGGCGTCTGGTACACCTGCACGCCGACGTGGTGGAAGAGGTTCAGGCGGCTCGCCAGCGGACCCCGCACCCCGCCCCGGGCGATGGCCTTGACCTTCCCCTGGGGGGTGAGCAGCGTGACGATGATGTCCCCGGCGGGCGTCACGCGCCGACGGATCACGATGCCGCTGCGGTTGGTGCTGCGTGACCTCACAGGGACAGTCTAGCCAAGAAGCCGGGTGACGTTCTGTTTATGGCGAACCTTCTCCCGGACCCCGGACTGGGACACCCAGGGCCCGCTCTACCGCTTCCCTGGCCCGAGATGGCGGCGGGAGACTGCACGGCGGAACTCAACGACCACGGAAAGAGCCGAACCACCTCCTGCTCGTAAGCACCATCACGCACACCTTCCAGTCGCACCGAACCGGAAGGCTCCAGGGTCGCTCGCCAGGGATAGCCCCAGCCTGACGAGAGCTGAGCCGCCGCACCCCGACGAACAAAGAGCTGGCAGGTCCCATACCCGTACACCCGGCGTCCCAGGTGCGCGACCCGCCGCTGAACACAAGCCACTGCCCCCGGCGCATCTTTGGCCCGGAACTGCCCACGCAGCGCCGTATCGTTCCGCCGGGAGAAGAGCGGAGCGGCTGGTGAGCAGCCGACCGCCCGGAGCAGGCCACCGCAGAGAATGAGGCGTCGCACGGCACAGAGGATGCAGAGCATCATAGGGCCGCCGGGGGAAAGTTCCCCCTCCGCAAAAGGTGGACGGGACGTGCTCCTGTCTTCGCCCCCCTGCGTCAGGTCCTCCACGTTCGGGCCTGCACCTGCCCTTTAAACTGCCTTCCATGAGTGACACCCCACCGAAGAGGCACAGCGCCCGCGACGTGCTGCGGGAACTCTTCCCGCAGTCGTACCGCGAACTGTTCGGCGAGGAGCCGCAATCGGGTGCCCCCACCCTGGGACTCTACCCGGTCGCGGACGGCCGCCTCGCCCTCGTGCACGGCGAACAGCTCGCCGAGTTCACCCCCCTGGAGCCCAAGGGCCGCAACGTCCTGCACTGCGACCTGTGCCACTACACCCGCTCGCGCAGCGAAGCCTCCCTCTACCGGGTGGTCGTCGCCGCCCGCCGCACCCGCTACGTCACCCTCTGCCTGGGCACCGAGGGCTGCCAGAAACGCGCCGGACGCCGGGGTCTGGAGAAGCTAGCCGACCGCATCTTCCCCATCGAACCCGTGTACGCGGACTGAGGGGTGGGCCCAGGGCGACCCGGCGCCCCGCCCGAGCGTGAGGTGTGGCGCGAGTGCCCGCGCTGCCGCCATCCCATGACGCGCTGGGCCTCGCTTGCGCGTCACCCCGAGCGTCCCTGGCTGATCTGGGACCCGGACCGCTGGTTGCTGCCCGTGCCGTGGGAGGGCGTGGCACTGCTGGTCGCCCTCGGCATGGTGGCGCCGGGCGTGGTGTGGCTGCTGTTGGGCGGCAGACGGTCGTCTTCCATCGTGATCGCCGCCGGGTTCGTCTGGGCACTGGTTTCCGCCCGGCTCACCTTCTTGTGGCGCAGGCACCTGCGTCGACAACGGGCCAGGCAGGCGCGCAGTAACGACTGGGTCTGCGCCGCCTGCCTATACACCGAGGCGAGCACCTGACCCTCCCATGACAATCGGCTGAAGGAACGGGGAAGAGACCCCGGCCCGCCTCCCCCTACCCTGTCCCCGTGGAGACCTTCTGGGCGGAGTTGCGGCTGATGCAGGGCCTGATCGCCGCCTTCGTGTTGAGCGGGTTGATCGGCTGGGAGCGCGAGCGGCGCAACATCAGCGTGGGACTGCGCACCCATATCCTCGTCGGGGTGAGCGCGGCCCTCTTCGTCGTGCTCGCCGACACCCTGATCTACCGCTTCGCCGACGACGCCCCGCAGGTCCGCTTCGATCTGGTGGGCGTCCTCGGGGCGGTGGTCAGCGGCGTGAGCTTTCTCGGCGCGGGCGCGATCTTCTCCGACCGGCGCGGTGAGGGCACCAAGGGTCTGACCACGGCGGCGGGCCTCCTCGCCACGGCGGGCGTCGGGGTGGCGTGCGGATTGCACCTCTACGTGCTGGCGACCGGGGCGACCCTGCTCTTCCTCTTCACCCTGGGCTGGCTGGGCCCCCTCTTGGGCGAGAGGGTCAGGGCCCGTCAGGACGCGGAGGACAGGTAGGGCACCTCTCCGCACTGCCCCTGGATTTCTAGCGGATATTGTATACAATATACATAATGACCTCCTTTGAGCGACCCACCCTGGTACGAGACGGCGTGTACGGCCACCTGCGCCGGGCCGTGCTCGACGGCGAGATCGCGCCGGGGGAGCGGCTGGGAGAGGTGGAGCTGGGTGAGCGGCTGGGGGTGAGCCGCACGCCGATCCGCGAGGCGCTGGCGCGGCTGACGCAGGACGGCCTGCTGGTCGCGGAGGCGAACAAGGGGGTGCGCGTCCGCACGGTGAGCGCGCGGGAGGCGCGGGACACCTACGTGGTGCGCGAGGAACTCGACGGGCTGGCCGCCGCTCTCGCCGCGCAGGCGCACACGCCCGCCGATGCCGTCTCGCTGCGAGCGGCGCTGGAGGCCCTGAACGCGGCGCGGGGGGCCGACTACCGCGAGCAGACGCGGCTCGACCTCGCCTTTCACCAGGCGGTGACGCTCGCCGCGCACAACGCCGCCCTGGCCGACCTGGCGCGGGGGCTCTCGGTGCGGGTGACCCTGATCAAGCACCAGACGCGGACGTACAACGCGCACCCCGAGACCGGGGAGCAGCACGCCGCGATCCTGAAGGCGATTCTCGCCCGCGACGCGCCCGCCGCCCGGGAGGCCGCCCGGCACCACGTCCGCACCTTCGCCGCCCTCGTGCTGCACCAACTCGGAGACCACCCATGATCGACCAGCTCTACCGCAAGGCCGTCCTCACCGTCTCGGGCCAGAAGCCGATTGAAACCCTCGTCCGCTCGCGCGGGTGGGGGGTCGCCCAGCGTTTCGTGGCGGGCGAGGACGCGCAGTCGGCCCTCCGCGCCGTCAAGGAACTGGAGAAGGACGGCATCCTCGGCAACCTCGACCTCCTCGGCGAGTTCGTCACGTCCCCGGACACGGCGAACGAGTTCGCGGGCAGGGTCCTGAGCCTCCTCGACGACGCGCACGCTGCCAGACTAAAACCCTACGTCAGCGTCAAGCTCTCCAGCGTCGGGCAGGGGATGACGGTGGAGGGCGAGGACCTGGGCCTGGCGAACGCCCGGCGCATCGTCGCCAGGGCGAAAGGTTACGGCGGCTTCGTGTGCCTGGACATGGAGGACCACCCCCGGGTGGACCAGACCCTCGCCCAGTTCCGCACGCTCGTGGGCGAGTTTGGGAACGCGCACGTCGGCACGGTGCTCCAGAGCTACCTCTACCGCACCGAGGGCGACTGGGCGAGCCTTCAGGATTTGGAGCCCAACCTCCGCATCGTGAAGGGCGCGTACCTCGAACCGGAGACGGTGGCGATGCCGGACAAGGCGGACGTGGACGCGGCGTACCGGCGGCTGGTGTACGCGCAGATGAAGGCCGGAAGCTACGTCAACGTCGCCACCCACGACGAGGGGCTGATTGCGGACGTGGAGCATTTCGCGCTCGCGCACGGCATCTCGCGGGACGCCTTCGAGTTCCAGATGCTGTACGGGGTGCGGCGGGACCTCCAGAAGGACCTCGCCGCCCGGGGCTACCGGGTGCGGGCGTACATCCCCTACGGGCGCGACTGGTACCCCTACTTCTCGCGCCGCATTGCCGAGCGGCCCGCCAACGTGATGTTCGTGCTGCGCGGAATGTTCAAAGGCTAAGGGTAGGCTGGGGGTATGGACCTGATCGGGGTGACGGGTGTGCCGGGCAACGTGGGCACGCCGCTGGTGGCAGAACTGCTCGCGCGGGGGGCCCGGGTGCGGGTCCTGGCCCGCCGCCCCGATCACGCCCGCCGGGTGCTGGAAGACGTGCTCGGCGAGGGGGCGCCGGGGGGGCTGGAGTTCGGCCGTCTGGAGTTCGGCAACCGCCGCACGTACGTGGCGGCCTTCCGGGGGGTGCGGCGCCTCTTCGTGACCCGGCCCCCGCAACTGTCCCAGGTGGGGCGCGACATGGTGCCCGCCCTCGACGTGGCGCTGGGGGCGGGCGTGGAGCACATGGCCCTGCTCTCCCTCCAGGGGGCCGAGCGGCTACGCTTCGTGCCGCACGCGCAGCTTGAGCGGTACCTGGAGGAGAGCGGAGCCGGGTACACCTTCCTGCGCCCCTCCTTCTTCATGCAGAACCTGACGACCACCCACCTGCCCGAGTTGCGGCGGGGCGAAATCTACGTCCCCGCCGGGGGGGGCCGCACGAGCTTCGTGGACGTGCGCGACGTGGCGGAGGCGGGAGCCGTGGTGCTCACTGAGGACGGGCACGCGGGCCGCGCCTACGAGTTGACCGGCTCCGAGGCGCTGACCTACGGGGAGGTGGCGGCGCGGTTCACGGCGGCGACCGGGCGCGAGATTCGCTACGCCGACCCCAGCCCGCTCGCCTTCTTCCGCCACATGCGGGCGCGCGGGGTCGCCACCGGCCAGATCGTCGTGATGGAGGCGATCTACGCGACCGCCCGGCTGGGGATCGCGGGGCGGGTCACGCCGGACCTCGCCCGGTTGCTGGGCCGGGCCCCGCGCACCGTGGACGACTTCGCCCGGGACAACGCCGCCCTCATTCGCGGGGAGGGGGCGTGACGTTCCCCGACCCCGGCCACGTCAACGGCTTCTACCTGCGGCAGTTCTTCGGCATGACCGAATGGGCGGCGGGCGGGCACGATCACCCGCTGGAGTACGTGGACCCCCGCACCCCCGAGGGGCTGGACACCATCGCGGCTCTGCTGACCCCCCACCTCGACGCCCTCGGCGAGGCGCAGGAGGCCGCCCTGGCTCGCACCTGGGCCTACGCCCTAGCCGAGTTCGACGACCGCGACCTCGCGTGGTTCCTGCTCGGGAGCCTCCCCTTCGCGCCTCCCCACCCCCGCGCCTTTCTCGCCGAACTCGCCGGGCGCCTCTTCCCGGCGGGCCTTCCCGCCCATGACCCCTACGCGAGGCGGCTCGACCGCCCCGAGGACTCGCTCTTCGACCTCGTGCCGCCGCCCGAACCCCGCACCTGACCCCCGCAAAGGACACCACCCATGCTCAAAATTCAGGACTACCGCCCCCAGCCCTTCACCGACTTCACCCGCCCCGAGAATGTCGAGGCGTACCAGGCCGCGCTGAACAAGGTCCGTGCCGAACTCCTCGGCAAGCACTACCCCCTCGTGATCGACGGCGAGCGGGTGGACACCCCAGGGAGGTTGACCTCCACCAACCCCTGCGACACCTGCGAGGTGGTGGGGACGACGGCGAAGGCCACGGTCGAGGACGCCGAACGTGCTCTGCAAGGCGCCTGGAAGGCCTTCGAGACGTGGAAGCGGTGGGAGCCCGACGCCCGCGCCCGCATCCTGCTCAAGGCCGCCGCGATCCTGGGGCGCCGCCGCCTGGAAGCCTGCGCCCTGATGAGCCTGGAGGTCGGCAAGAACTACGCCGAGGCCGACGTGGAGGTTGCGGAGGCCATCGACTTCCTGGAGTACTATGCCCGCTCTGCCATGAAGTACGCGGGTTTCGGCGCCGCCGAGACGACGTGGTACGAGGGCGAGGAGAACGGGATGCTGTACCTGCCGCTGGGCGTCGGGGTCTCGATCTCCCCGTGGAACTTCCCCTGCGCGATCTTCGCGGGGATGCTCGCCGCGCCCATCGTGGCGGGGAACTGCGTGATCGCCAAGCCCGCCGAGGACTCGGGGATGATCGCGGGCTTCGTGGTGGACATCCTGATGGAAGCCGGGCTCCCCGCCGGGGTCCTCCAATTCCTCCCCGGCGTGGGCGAGGAGGTCGGCGAGTACCTCGTCACGCACGCGAGGACGCGCTTCATCACCTTCACGGGCTCGCGCGGGGTGGGCCTGCACATCAACGAGGTCGCGGCGAAGGTCCAGCCGGGCCAGAGGTGGATCAAGAAGGTGATCCTCGAACTCGGCGGCAAGGACGCGATGATCGTGGACGAGACCGCCGACCTCGACGTGGCGGTGACGGCAGCGGTCCAGGGCGCCTTCGGCTTCAACGGCCAGAAGTGCTCGGCGATGAGCCGCCTGATCGTGGTGGACGAGGTGTACGACCGGGTGGTGAATGCTTTTGTGGAGCGGGCGGGGGCGCTGAAGGTCGGCACGGGTGAGGAGAACGCCCAGGTCACTGCCGTGGTGAACGACGAGGCCTTCGACAAGATCGGCAAGTACCTGGAGATCGGCAAGGGCGAGGCCCAGCTTCTCCTCGGCGGGGAGGCGCCCGGCCAGAACGGTGGAAAGCGGGGCTATTACGTCCAGCCGACTATTTTCGGGGACGTGTCGCCGCAGGCCCGCATTGCCCAGGAGGAAATCTTCGGGCCGGTCGTGAGCATCCTGCGCGCCCGTGACTGGGAGCACGCGCTGGAGATCGCCAACTCCACCCAGTACGGCCTGACGGGCGGTGTGTGCAGCAATGACCGCGAGCGGCTGGAGCAGGCGCGGCAGGAGTTCGAAGTCGGCAACCTGTACTTCAACCGCAAGATCACCGGGGCCATCGTGGGTGTGCAACCTTTTGGCGGCTACAACATGAGCGGCACCGACTCCAAGGCGGGCGGGCCGGACTACCTGGCGAACTTCCTTCAGCTCAAGGCCGTCACCGAACGCTGGTAAGGCGGGCCGGGCGGGAGATGCGGGCACACGAAGGAAACGCCCTCCACCAGAGAGGGCGTTTTCGCATAGAAGTTAATGATGACGGTGCTGTAAGAAGGCGGTGGGTAGGGTGACGTTCGTATGGACCCGGCCGCCCTGCCTTTACTCACCGTAGTAAGCTGGACCGCCGATCATCACCGGCAGCGTTCGTCCACCCGGAGTGTCCAGCCGTTCGACTTGGGGACGCGGCGGCAGGGGCTTGGGCTGGAGTTGGGGGCGGGGTGTAGGGCGGCTCATATCTTACTCTCCGTAGTACTTCGGGCCACCGTCGGCCGTCGCTGTCGTAGGGTGGCCCTCTCCGTAGTACTTTGGGCCTCCAGCACTCGCCAGAGAACCCCCAGCGATAAACAGGGCGAACACCAGCGCGACAACTTTGCGGCCACCTGCAATCTTCATGCCGTTAATCTAGGCGTCAGAATGTACAGAGAAGGGGATCACGGGTGACAGATGGAGAGGCGCTGTTCGAGGCGGGGCAATTTCAAGCCGTCGTCACACACCTGGAGGGCAAAGCCCGGACGGGGAGGGAAGCTACCCTGCTCGGGATTGCCCTCATCCGTGTGGGCCGCCTGGAGGACGCCGAGATCGCCCTGACGCGCGCCGCTGTCCACGGGGAACAGGAAGGGCAAGTCGAACTCGGCAATGTGTTACGCCTGCTCGGACGTTTTGAGGAAGCGGTTACCCATTTTGAGGCTATCTCCAGAGACCTGGCAGGTGAATTACAAATGCGGGCGCTCCGCTGGTGGGGCGTTGCGGAGTTCAAAGCAGGACATACTGAGGACGGGCTGAGACGGGTAGAACGTGCATGGCACGGCTACCTGGCGCTTGGGAATGACGAATTGAGCGCCCGCGTGACGCTCTCCCTGGCACAGATGTATCACGAAACGGGGAACGACAAGCGTGCCAAGGCGCTCCTCAACGAAGCCCTCCATGTGCTGCCGACAGGTCCGTACCCTAGCCCCCGCGTCGGAACCTTGAAGCTCCTTCTTGAAATTCACATGGCGCACGGCGAGTTCGCCGAGGCGCGTGAGGCTCTGAACGAGGCCAAACGCGCCCTTCAGGGTACGGAGGCACCCCTGCTCTCCGCCCTCCTCCTGGGGAGTGAGGCGGAACTTTGCCGCCTCACCGGCAACACCCGCACCTACGCCTTCGTGCTGGAAGAACTGTACCCCCTGGCCGAACGGCTCGGGGACCGCGAGTTGCGGCTGTGGACCGTCTCGCGCCTCGCCGAGCACTACAGCCTGCACGGGCAGCACGGCAGGGCGGTGGACGTGTTGCTGGGCTACGGCACGATGCCCGAGGAGTGGCCCGCCGAGCTGGTGGCGACGCGCGGGGTGATCGAGCGGCGGCGGGGCGATCTGCTCGCGGCGCAGGAGAGCCTTGCTCAGGCCGCCGCCATGTTCCGCGCGGCGGGGCGGGTGCCGGAACTCTGCCGGGTGCAACTGCACTACGCCGCCACCTGCCTGCGGGCCGGGGAGGATGCAGAGAAAACGGTCGTCCCCGCGCTCAGCGAGGCGATCACACAACTGCTGCGGCTGCGGCAACTCACCGAGTTGGGGCCCGACTTCGAGGAACTCAGCGAGCTGATGCACTTCGCGCTGCTCGAACCCGACACCGCGCCGCTGATGGAACCCCTGCTCGACCGGCTGGCGCACCTGGCGGGCACCGCCCGGCTCCCCGAGGACGGGGCGATCCGGGTCTCGGTCAAGACGCTGGGGCAGATGGCGGTGTTCAAGGACGGGGCGGAGGTGTCCTTTACCCGCAAGGGCTGCGTGCCGCTGCTGGTGTACCTGACCCTCACCCCCGGCCGGACGCGGGTGGAGATGCAGCTCGACCTGTGGCCGGACAAGGACCCCACGACCGGCGGGGCCTACGTCCGCCAGTGCCTCAAGGAGCTGCGCGACCGGCTGGGACACGAGCTGATCCACTTCCAGGGGCCGCACCACGCGCCGTGCTACCGCCTGGGCCGGTTCGTGGAGGTGGACCTCGACATCCATCACTTCCGGGAGGCGGTCGAGCGTCAGGAGACGGCGCGGGCGCTCGCGCTCTACCGGGGCGAGTTCCTGCCGGACGCGGACTCCTGCGACTGGATCGAGACCAAGCGTGAATCCCTCCTGCTGGCCCTCACGTACGAGCTGTGCGCCCAGATGACGCGGGCCCGGAACGAGGGCGACCATCGCCGGGTGGTGCTGCTCGCCAACCAGTACCTGCGGATCGACCCCCTCGACCGCGAGGTGATGGAGGCGCGGGTGGCCTCCGCCCGCCTGGTCGCCTCGCCCCACGAGCTGGCGCGGTACATGGCCGAACTCAACCGCTTCCTCTACAACTGAGGAAGCTATTCGTACCCCCTCACGCCTTGGATGCGTGAGGGGCCTTTTCATTTGGACCGTGGTCAAAGAGGTCTAGACAAAGCGTGAGCGAGAGGTGAAGCCCGCTCTAGCATCCCGCCCAGACCCATTCCAGTTCAGGTCCACATGACCCGGTTTCCGCTCCTCCCGGCGCGGTTTTCCTCCCCGTTTCGGCCCACTCACGGAGGCTCCCATGAAGCACACCCGCACGCTGCTCGCCGCGACCCTCGCCCTCACGCTCGCCGCCTGCGGACAGCAGGGGCAGGTGAGCGCGCCCACGGCAGGCACGCCGAACCCGACCGCCACGAGCGAGGGTGCGTACCTCGTGGGCTTCAAGGAAAACGGCCTGGGGGCGCAGAGCCTGAGCGCCCAGGACCTCGCGGCGCAGGCCCAGCTTCAGGCGCAGGCGATCACGGCGGCGGGGGGCCAGCTCACGAGCCAGTGGGCGGAGATCAGCGCCGCCGCCGCGCGGCTCTCGCCGGGGGCGCTCGCCCGCCTCCAGGGCAATCCCCTGGTGGAGTACGTGGAGCCCGACCTCGTGCGCCACGCGCTGGGGCGCCGGAGCGGAGGCACGGACGCGGGGGCGGGCACGCTGACGGCCCAGGCCCAGAAGGTCAGGGCCCAGGCGGTCTACACGGCCAGCGGCGAGTCCACCTGGGGCGACAACGCGCTGCGGGTCCCCAGCCTGCGGACGAGCAACTACACCGGGGCGGGCGTCGCGGTGTGCATCGGGGACACGGGGATCGACGGCAACCACCCCGAGTTCGCTCGCAAGCTGAGGGGCTTCAAGAACTTCGTGACGACGGAGGCGAACCGGGGCGACCCGTACGCGCTCAACGACGTGTCGCACCACGGCACCCACGTCGCGGGCACCGTGTTCGCCCAGTACGGGTCGGGCACGGGGGCGACCGGGCAGCAGCCGGGCATGGACGCGAACGGCGTGGGCGGGGTGGCGAGCGGGGTGAACCTCTACATGGCGCGCGTGCTCGGGGACGATGGCTCGGGGTCGTCGAGCGGCATCATCAACGGGGTGAACTGGTGCGCCGCGCAGCTCAGGAGCCAGGGCGGCACCGAGAACAAGGTGGTCATCAGCCTGTCCCTCGGCGGGGGCCGCGCCAGCCAGACCGAGCAGCGGGCGTACACGAACGTCTACAACAAGGGCGTCCTGACCATCGCCGCGACCGGGAACGACGGGGCCGCCGTCTCCTACCCCGCCGCGTACACCAACGTCGTCGGGGTAGGCGCCATCGACGACAACCAGGCCAGGGCGGACTTCTCCAACTTCGGCACCCAGGTCGATCTGGTGGGCCCCGGCGTCCACGTGCTCAGCAGCGTGCCCCTGGGGCAGGGCACCCGCGCCTCGGCGAGCGGGGGCGGGGTGACCTTCGCGGACGTGCAGGCCGCCGACCTCAGCGGCAGGGGCACCTTCAGCGGCACCATCGTGGCGGCGGGGGGCACGAACAACGAGTTCTGCGGAACCACGACGCGGAACGCGGCCCTGAGCGGAAACATCGCCCTGATCTCGCGCGGCACCTGCTCCTTCGAGGAAAAGACCGCCAACGCCGTCGCCAGCGGGGCCAGGGCCGTCATGATCTACAACAACACGCTGGGTTCCCTCGGCATGAGCCTGACGAACACCTACAGCGTCCCCGTCGTGGGCCTCACCCAGGCGGACGGGCAGAGCCTCCTCGCCAAGGTTCCCACCACGGGCACCGTCAGCGTGACGGGCGCGGACTACGAGTACTTCGACGGCACGAGCATGGCGACCCCGCACGTCAGCGCCGCCGCCGCCGTTGTCTGGGCCGCCAAGCCGAGCCTCACCAACGCGCAACTTCTGAGCCTGCTGACGAGCACCGCGAAAGACCTCGGCGCGGCGGGCAAGGACAACGACTTCGGGTACGGGTTGGTGGACCCGGTGAGGGCGATCACCGGGCAGTAAGAGCAGGCGGGAAAGGGCCGCTCCCAAGGGTGGGGGCGGCTTTTTCGCGGTTCACAGGCTCCCCTCCCCTATCAGCCGGTCCACGATCATCGCGCCGCCCAGAATGGCCGGAAGGCCCCCGCCAGGATGAACGCCTGTGCCCACCTGCCACAGCTGGGGCGCAGGGTGGTAAGGCTGGGGGTGCAGCGGCCCCCCGCGCCACACGGGAAGAGCCGCGCCGTAGATCGCGCCGCCCGGATGACCCCCCGCCGCGTAGTGGGCCGGGGGCAGGGCCACCACGTCCCGGGCGGAGGCGAGCAGGCCGGGCACGCCGAGGGTGCGCAGGGCCCTCGCCACCTGCGCGCGGACCCAGGGGTGGTCAGGCTGGAGGTCCCGGGCGGTCGCGGGCGCGGTAAGGAGCACGGCCAGTCGCGGCCCGTTCGCGTGGACGAGGGCCAGGGTGTCCGGCAGCAGGGCCCCGGCCCGCATGGCGGCGCGGAAGGGGCCGAAGTCGGCGGGAGGCAGGACGGACGTGGCGGGAAGCGGCGCGGGCTCCGGCAGCGCGGCATACAGGGCCACCCCGCTCACCGTGCGGCGTGAGACCGGCGAGCGGGCCGGTCGTCCGGTCAGGACGGCGAGACGGGCGGGGTCGAGGGCGCTGACAAGCAGGTCGTGCCGCCGGACCTCTCCCCCCTTCAGGGTGAGGGTCGCCGTCTGCGGGTCCACGCGGACGACCTCTGCCCCCTCCAGCACCCGCACCCCGCGCGCCGCCCCCAGGCCCAGCAAGGTGTCCAGCAGCGCCCCCATCCCGCGTGCCGGTCGGGACACGTCCCCGGCGATCAGCGCGGGCAGCAGGGCGTAGAGGGCGGGCGCGTCCACCGGGGCCAGACCCGCATTCAGGGCGTGGGTGCGAACCGCGTGGGCGAGGGCGGGGGGCAACTGGCGGGCGCGCACCCACCCTTCGGCCGTGAGATGTCCGCCCGTCGCACGGAGGAGGGCTGCACTCGCCCGCCGAAAAACAGGGTCGATCAGGCGTGGCGGCGTGGTGAGCAGCGTCTCGACGTGGGAGGCGAGCCCACGGGCGGGGGCGCAGTATGCCTCCCAGGCGGCATGAAGCGGGTGATCCGCCGGAACGGGCAGCGGCACGGCCCCGAACGGCGTGTGATGCACCCCCAACCCCCCGGGCAGCGGGCGCAGGTCGAGGGGGTCGGCCTCCCCCAGACGCGCCAGGAAGGCCCGCCACACCCCTGGAAGGGTGAAGAGGCTCGGCCCGGTGTCGAAACTCTGCTCGCCCACCGTGACCCGCCGCAGCTTCCCCCCCGCCCGGTCCCGCTCGTACACGGTGACCGCGTGCCCCCGGTGCGCCAGCAACGCGGCGAGCGCGAGCCCGGCGAGCCCGCCGCCGAGGAGACCGACGGAACGTGACTGCGAGGAGAGGGAACCTGGCTGACGGCTGACCGCTGACCGCTGACCGCTCACGGCCACGGCCCGCGCGCGAGCAGGTACACCAGCCCCACCCCCGCCACCGTCCCCACAATCCAGGGCGTGACGATGCTCAGGGGGTAGAGCCGGGCCGCGCGCTCCGGGGTGGGCTCGCGGAGCAGGGCGAGCGCCATCCCGCCGCACACGGCCCACAGGGCGGCGGCGGTCAGGCGGCTGACGGGCCACAGCAGCAGCCCCGCGAGCACGAACCACCCCAGGGCGTAGCGCGCGGTGCCGGGCACCCCGAGGACGGTGGCGACCGTGCGCGTCCCCGCGAGGCGGTCGGCGGGCACGTCCTGGGCGGCGTCGAAGGCGTGCTTGCCCACCGAGTAGGCCATCAGGGCAGCGAGGGGCAGCCACGGCACGGGGGCGCCGAGCACCAGGGCGGGCAGCGCGAGGGGCAGCGCGTAGGCGACGTTGCTCAGGCCGTCGAGAAAGGGACGGCCCTTCAGGCGCAGGGGCGGCACGCTGTACAGGGCGAAGAGGGCCGCCGTCACGAGCAGCAGCCCGCTCGCCGCCGGGAGCAGCAGGAGCGCGAGGACGGACAGGAACGGCACGTTCACCGCCAGCACCGCGACGAGAAGCGGCCCGCCCTCCCCGGCGGTCAGCCGCGCGCCCTGCCAGCCGCCCTTGCGGGGGGAGACGGCGTCCTCCTCGCGGTCGGCGAGGTCGTTCAGACCGTAGATGAGCAGGTTGAAAGGCAGGGTGAGGTAGACGAGCAGCGCGAGGACGCCGGGGTGGAGGGTGTACAGGTGCCCGGTCAGCCACACACCCGTGACGAGCGTGCCGACGGTGTTGACCCACAGCGCCGGGCGGGACACGGCGAGGAGGCGGCGCAGGGGCAGTCGGGCGGGGACGGTCAGGGTGCGCATGGGCGGGGTCCGGTGGGGTGCTGCCAGGGGGCGGCCCGGGGCCGGGCGCTTCCGCCGCATTGTAGAGGGGGCGGGGCAGGCCGCGCCGGGACAAAGGGTGCCCTGCCGCCGTCTTTCCCGCGCGGCCAGTAAACGCGACCGCTAACAATCCTTACGGTCTCGCGAGGGGCTTCGTGGCGAAATGGGAGCCAGATGGAAGGCTCCTCCACGCCCCCGGGCACGGCCACGGACACCACGGCGATGTTCACCGCGTCGGAGGTGGAGTCGCGGGTCGGTGTGCCCGCCGCCACGCTGCGGCAGTGGGAGCGGCGCTACGGCTTTCCCTCCCCGGCGCGGAGCGCCAGTGGGTACCGCCTGTACTCCCCCCACGACCTCGCCCTGATAGAGGTGATGCAGTCGCACCTGCGCGCCGGGGTCCCGGCGGGCCGCGCGGCGCAGCTCACCCTGGCGAGCGCGGGCCCCGAGGGGGCGGCGGGAGAGCCCGTGGTCAGGGAGTCCACCGCTTCCCACCTCCCCGTGGGCGCCCTGGCCCCGGCGCTGCTGGAGGCGCTGGCCGGCGGCAACCTGACCCAGGCGGGCCGGGTGCTTGCCCAGGCGCACGCGCACCTTCCCCTGGAGGACGTGTTGACGGGGGTGGTGAGCCCGGCCCTCGCCGAGATCGGCAGGCTGTGGGAGCGGGGCGACATCACGGTCGCGCACGAGCACCGGGCGAGCGCCTTCCTGCGGGCGCGGCTGGAGGCGCTGCTCGACGCGGCGGGGGTGGAGGGCGAGTTCGGCCCCCGGGTGATCGCCGCCTGCGCGCCGGGCGAGCAGCACGAACTGGGCCTGATGATGATCTCGCTCGTGCTGCGGCGCCGGGGCGTGCAGACCGAGTACCTGGGCGCGAACATGCCGCTGGGCGACCTCATGGTGTATGCCCGGCAGCGGCGGGCCGACGCGGTGCTCATCGCCCTGAACGGCGACTGGGCGCTCGGCCCGACCCGTGCCCAGCGGCGCGACCTCGACGGGCTGGAGGTGCCCGTCTTCTACGGGGGAGCCCTGCTCAACGCCCACCCCGACCTCGCCGCCGAGCTGGGCGGGCGCTACGCGGGCCCCGACGTGGTGCGGGCCGCCGACCTCATCACGGCGCATCTGCACGCCGTACGGGCGGGGGGAGCCTGACGTGGCCCAGAAGCTGCGTTACCAGCGCGGGCAGTACGTGTACCGTCAGGGCGAGGGCGGGGGGAACCTCTTCCGCGCCGACACCGGCCTGGTGCGGCTGGTGCAGCTCACGCCGCGCGGGCGCACGCTGACGGTGCGGCACGTCCTCCCCGGCGACTACTTCGGCGAGGACATCCTGAACGGGCACACCCACCCCCAGGGCGCCGAGGCGCTGACCAACGCGACGATCACGACCTTCGACCCCACCGAACTCGACGAGCGGACGCTGCTCGACGTGGCGCGCAACCTCGGCGAGCAGCTTCAGCGCACGATCACGCACGAGGTCCACCTGCAAAGCGGCGATCTGCGGGTGCGGGTGGTGCGTTACCTCCTCGAACTCGCGGATACGCCGCTGGGCGCGGAGGACACGGAAGACCGCCTGTACGTGCGCGCCACCCACGAACTGCTCGCCGAGGGCTCGGGCAGCACCCGCGAGAGCGTGAGCAAGGTCATCACCGAGCTGCGCGACGCAGGGCTGATCGAGACGGGCTACCGCCACATCACCCTGCTGCGGCTGGGAGAGTTGCGCGAGATCGCCGCGCGGGCGTCCCAGCCGAACGGAGAGGAGAAGGAGTAAGGCATGAGGATCCTCGTCACGGGAGCCACAGGTTTTGTCGGCGGGGCGGTCGTGAGCGAACTCGCCCTGCGGGGGCACACCGTCCTCGCGGGGTCAAGGCGCGGGACGGACCTGCCGAACGCGCAGGGCGTCACGCTCGACGTGACCGATCCGGCCCAGGTGATGCGCGTGTTCGGCGAGGCGAACTCCGAGGCCGTCATCCACCTCGTCGGTATTATCCATGAGACGGGGGCGCAGACCTTCGAGCGCGTGCATTTCGAGGGCACCCGCAACGTGCTGGCGGCTACCCCGCGCGGCGCCCGTTATGTGCAGATGAGCGCGCTGGGCGCCCGCGAGGACAGCGGCAGCCGCTACTCCAGCACCAAGGGCCGCGCCGAACGTCTGGTGCGCGAGAGCGGTCTGCCCTTCACGGTCTTCCGGCCCAGTCTGATCTTCGGGCCCGGGGACGACTTCTTCGGGCGGGTGCTGCGTGAACTCGTGAGCACGGCGCCTATTGTCCCGCAGATCGGCGACGGCAAGTTTCCCTTCCGGCCCGTCAGCGTGGAGGACGTGGCGCGGGCCTTCGCGGGGGCGCTGGAGCAGCCGGAGACGGTGGGGCAGACGTACGACCTCACCGGCCCCGAGGAGTTCACCTTCCGGCAACTGCTCGAACTCGAACTCTCGGCGCTGGGCAAGAAAAAGCCCATCGTCCCCGTGCCGCTCGCGCTGATGGACCTCGCCGTGCCCGCGATGCAAGTTCTGCCCAAGCCGCCCATCACCCGCGACCAGTACGCGATGCTCAAGGAGGGCAACACCGCGCCCAACGAGCCCGCGCGGACGGTGTTCGACCTGCCGATGCTGAGATTGCAGGACAAGTTGCCGGGGATCGTGGGGAAGGCATAGGGTCGCCTTACCGAGCGTCCACCGCCGCCAGCATCCACAGGCCCTCCTCGCTGACCGATGGCACACAGAAGGTCCTCCCGCCGCAGCCGGGGTCGCGGTTGGGATTGTCGGGGAGGCTGGGGGTGAGGGCACCCCTGACGTTGAGGGACGGCACGTTCGCCCCCTCGCCCGCCGGAAGAGCGTTGAGCAGCGTCACGCCGTCCAGGGGCGTTCCCGTCGCGGAGAGTCGGTAGCGAACGCCCTGCGCGGTCTTCGTCTTGAGGGCGAAGAGGAGGCCGAGGTACGGGCGGCGCAGTTGGTTTCCCCAGTCGTCCCTCGCGCGCATCCAGGGGGTCAGGACCATGTTGACGTTGGGGCGAGTGTCCACCACGGCCATATGTGTGGCCCCGTCGTAGGTCAACGTGAAGCCCCGGTGCCCTTCCAGCAGACTCCGCAATTCTACGAAGCCCGCTCCCCGGGAAGGAATCAGCCTCTCCCCCACACGCACGCCCCCGGCCTCCGCCTTGCAGGTCAGGCCGAGCAGGTCGCAGGCCGGAGCGAAGGGCACGACCACCCGCGCGTCTCGTATTCGCGGCGCCCCACCCCGGGCATCCACCCAATGCAGGGAGCCGAAGCGCACGACGACCTGGGTTGAAGGTGAAGTTTGGGCGGCGGCCCCGCACGAGAGGGCCGCCGCCAACAGAACAGCCTGTTTGCGCGTCATCCGGCGCCACCTTACCCCCCCAGCCTCAGCACGCTCTGATTCCCCCGCAGCACGAACACGAGCACCCCCGCCTCGGCGAGCACCCCGGCCCGGCGCTCCAACTCGCGCACCGTGTCGGGCGCCCCAACCCACTGGCGCCTCGGTGTCTCCCCGGGTTCAAGGTAGAAGCCCTCGGGGACGGCGACGATCACCACGCGGGAGGCGGTGGCGCGGGCGCGCAGGGCCTGTTCGACGAGGGCGGAACCCGCTCGCTGGGTCAGGACGATCAGGTTGCCCCCGGCGTGGATGGGCGGGATGACGGGCGGCTCCATGTCGGGCGCGGCCCCGGCGAGGCGGCGCAGGGCGGCCCGCAGCGTTTCGGGCGTGCGCCCGGTCGGCGTGGCCCCCGCACTCGTGGCGACGCTGGCGGGGAGGTCGAGGGCCAGGGCCTCCTGCACGAGGCTGGTGCCCAGCCGCACGGCGCTGTCCACGTACACCCCGGGGCCGTTCAGGTCGAGGAAGACGGTGACGCTGCTCGCCGCCGTCCGGTCGAGTTCGCGGACGGTGAGGTCCCCCGTGCGCGCCGAGAGCCGCCAGTTGACGCGGCCCGGGGGATCACCGGGCACGTAGGGTCGCGCGCCCCGCAGGCTGATGGGGTCCTCCAGCCCCAGGGTGCGGGATAAGGTGCCCTCGCTGAGCAGGGGGCGCAACAGGTCGGGCAGAATCAGGCCGTGGGTGCCGGGGTAGACCTCCAGCCGGGCGGGGACGTTGAGCGGAGCAGAGTGCCAGAAGAGCCCCAGCGGATCGGCCCAGCGCAGCGTGCCTCCCTCCCAGGCGTACTCGCCCCGCCGGTTGAGGGTGAGGGTGGTGGTCCGCTCGGTGACGCTGCGCCCGACCGTCAGACCGCCCACCGAGAACGCCTCGCCCGCGACGACAGTGAGCGGTGTGGGGTCCTCCACGACCACCCGCAGAGGCCAGCGCGCCTCGACCTCCACCCGGACGCGGTAGGGAAGGCGGCTGCCCTCGAAGCCCTGCCCCGGAAACTCGCGGGTGAGGGCAACGCGGGGCGCCCTGCGAGAGACCAGGAAGGCGACGAGTAACACCCCCAGCACGGCGGCCAGGACCAGGAGGAGGGCGGGGAGGTTCAGAGGATCCGCCCCACGGGTTCGGCGGGCACGGGTTCCTGACGCAGCACGTCGGCGACGATCTCCTCGGCCCGGACTCCTGCCAGCCGCGCCTCCACGCGCAGGCTCAGGCGGTGGGCGAGCACGCCGGGGGCGGCGGCCTTCACGTCGTCGGGGAGCACGAAGTCCCGCCCCGAGAGCGCCGCGAGGGCCTGGGCCACCCCTTGCAGGGCGAGGCTGGCGCGCGGACCTCCACCTAAAGCCACCTGTCCGTGCGCGCGGGTGCGGGCGCTCAGGGCCGCCGCGTAGCGCCGCAGGTCGTCCGAGACGCGTACCCGGCGGACTACTCCCTGAGCCGCGAGCAGATCGGCGGGCGTGGCGACGGCGCCGAGCGTCTCGATGGGATGGTCCCCCTGCAAGCGGGCGAGCATCCGCACCTCCTCCTCCAGCGTGGGGTAACCGACCGAGAGCTTGAGGAGGAAGCGGTCGAGTTGCGCCTCCGGCAGGCGGTACGTCCCCTCGTGCTCGACCGGGTTCTGGGTGGCGACCACCACAAAGGGCTTTGGAAGGACGTGGGTGACGCCCGACTCGGTGACCTGCCCCTCCCCCATCGCCTCCAGCAGGGCGGACTGGGTTTTGGGCGTGGCGCGGTTGATCTCGTCGGCGAGGAGGAGGCCGGTGAAGATCGGGCCGGGCACGAACTCGAACTCGCCCCGGGCGGGGCGGTACACACTGACGCCCGTCACGTCGCTCGGCAGCAGGTCAGGGGTGAACTGCACCCGGCGGAAGCCCAGCCCCAAGGACACGGCGAGCGCCCGCGCGAGCATCGTCTTGCCGGTGCCGGGGGCGTCCTCCAGCAGGAGATGACCGCCTGCCAGAATCCCCGCCAGCGCGAGCCGGGTCACGTCCTCCTTGCCGACGAGGACCCGCGCCACGTTGTCGAGGATGCGGCGGGCGAAGGGTTGGACCGGGGAGCCTGCTTCGTTCGTCATGGGGTTCCGCCTTCTGTCGTTGCTTGGATTGAACGGGCACCTGCCGCGAGTTCGACGATTCGGCACGCGGCCTCCTCGGCGGCGTCCGCGTCCTCGTTCGTCACGCGGCCCCCATAGCGCACGGGCGCGTAGGCGGCGACGAGCAGGCCCAGCGGCCCGCCGAGGTCCGGCAGGGCGAGCGCGGCCCGGTTCGCGTGTTCGGCGGGGGTCTCGGAGCCCGCGCGGCCCAGGCCGACCCTGGAGAGCGCCGTCAGGGCCGCCCGGTACGCGGCGCGGACGCGGTGGGTCGCCGCCTCGTCGGGGAGGGGGGGCGTGTCGGGAGGCCGGGGGGAAGCGTCCTCGTCCCCTTCGGTCGGAGGCCGGAAGCGCAGGGCGAACCAGAAGACCACCCCCGCCAACCCCACGAACACGGCGAAGACGAGCAGGCTCAACCACCACAACCAGCTCTCACCCGTGGGAGACGCCGGGACACCCTGCGCCTGTGCCGCATCGCCGCCCGGAGAGGAAGCCGGACCACCCGGAGCACCGGGAAGGAGGCCGCCCCCGTCCCCCAGCCGCGCCGCCAGCCCCAGCGCGACCACGAACGCCGCCGTGAGGAGCAATCCCAGGAGCGCCGCGATCTCCCACCACTGAAAGCGCAGGGGACCGGCCCGCACGCGCCCACCCATCCGCCACATCGCGAAGGCGAGGGAGAGCAGGAAGAGCACGCCGCCGAGGAGCACGAGGTCGGGACCCGGCACCGGCTGGGAGACACGCGCCAGCGGCGCAGGTCTGGGGCGGGCCGCCTGGGGAAGGGCGCCTTGCGCCTGGGGCGGTGGGACGCTCTGCCGCTGCTGGGCGGTCGTTGGAGGAAGGGGCGAGGTCGTCTTCCCCGGTCCGCCTCCCCCCGGCAGGGCAAGGGCGAGCAGACCCACCAGCGCCGCCGCCAGCAGGCTCACCCCGAGCACCCGAACCTCCCCCCGACCGCCGCCCAGCCGCGGATGGGGGCGTTCCTCCGCGCCGGGGGCACCCAGCAGGACCAGGGGCAGCGCGAGCACGCCCAGCGCCAGCAAGGCGGGGGACAACTGGCCGAGCAGGGGGCCGAGCAGCAGGAGCGCCGCAAGAGAGGCCGCTCCCCGACCCGTCCTCCCCGCTTCCAGTTCCGACAGCGCCAGGGAGATCAGGGCCACGCCGCCCAGGACGGTCAGGAAGAGCCGGGTAAACGCCAGCGCCCCCTCCGGCCCGAACATGTCGGGCAACAGGGGCAACAACCCGACGCTGCCCCCCAGCAGGAGAAGGGGCACCCGCACCGTCCGCGCGTCCCCCTCCCGCCGGGTCAGGGCGAGGGCGAGCGAGAAGCCCAGCACCGCCCACCACGGCAGCCACGCGGCCCCGACGAGCGGCGCGAGGACGAGCAGGGTCGAGCGGTCGGCCCACCAGGGGGTGCGGGGGATGGGGGTGGAGGCGGGCGCGGTCTCGATGGGTCAGGCTAGCGTGCCCGGGAGGGCGGCGGGACGACCTGGGGCACACAACGTAGGGCCCCCACCACACGGGCGGGGGCCTCCGGGTTCTTCCCGGCTCAGTCGAGGAAGTCGCGCAGCTTGCGGGTGCGGCTCTCGTGGTACTTGAGCTTGCGCAGGGCCTTGTTCTCGATCTGGCGGATGCGCTCGCGGGTCACGTTGAAGCGCTGGCCGACCTCTTCGAGCGTGTGCTCGCGGCCGTCCACCAGCCCCTTGCGGAACTTCAGGACCAGGGCCTCGCGCTCGGTGAGCTTGGAGAGGGCCTTTTCCAGTTCCTCGCTCAGCAGGGTCTTGGCGGCGTTGTCCACCGGGGAGTCGAGGTTCTCGTCGGGGATGAAGTCGCCGTAGAAGGAGTCCTTTTCGTCGCCGATGGGGGTTTCCAGCGAGACGGGCTCCTGGGAGACCTTCTGCACCTCCTCGACCTTGGCGGCGTCCCAGCCCGGGCCCATCGCCTCGGCGATCTCCTCGTAGGTGGCCTCGCGCGAGAGTTCCTGCTGAAGCTGGCGGGCGGTGCGGGTGAGCTTGTTGATCGTCTCGACCATGTGCACCGGGATGCGGATGGTCCGGGCCTGGTCGGCGATGGCGCGGTTGATCGCCTGCCGGATCCACCACGTCGCGTACGTCGAGAACTTGTAGCGGCGGCGGTACTCGAACTTCTCGACCGCGCGGATCAGGCCCTGGTTGCCCTCCTGAATCAGGTCGAGGAAGCCCAGCCCGCGCCCGGTGTACTTCTTGGCGATGCTCACCACGAGGCGCAGGTTGGCCTCGATCAGCCCCTGGCGGGCGGCGGCCCCGTCCTCGGTCTGGCGCATCAGGCGGCGGCGGGCCCGGTCCTCAAAGTCGGGCTCCTCCTCCAGCGTCTTGCGGGCCTCCTCGCCCTCCTCGATGCGGCGGGCGAGCGCGATCTCCTCCTCCAGGGTCAGCAGGGGCACCCGGCCGATCTCGTGAAGGTACTGGCGCACCGGGTCGTTGGAGACGGCGCGCGGCATATCGTCGAAGTACCGCTCCTCCTCGTCCGCTCCCTCGGCGGCGGCCCCGGGGGCGGCGACCTCGTCCCCCTCCTCGATGTCCTCGTCCTCGTCGTCGAGGTCCTGCACCTCGATGTTCTGGGCGGCCAGGAAGAGTTGCAGGTCCTCGAAGGCTTCGGCGCTCTCGGGATCGAGGCCGTTCGCCTCCAGCGCGACCGAGAGGGCGGCGGCGATCTCCTCGCTGGAGAGCACCCCCGCCGCGCGGCCCGCCTTGAGGAGTTCCTGAATGCTGGGGTGCGCGTAGTACGGCTTCTCGGCGGGGCCGCCCTTGGCGGCGGGCTTGGCGGGCGCCGTGGCCTTGCCCGCCGCCTTCTTGCCGGGGGTGGCCTTCGCGGCGGGCGCCACGTCGTCGGCGGGAGCGGCCTCGCCTGCGGGCCCGTCCTCCTGAGTGGCGGCCAGGGGGTCGGCTGGCAGCGCCGCCTTCTTCGCGGCGGCCTTGGCCTTGGGGGCCGCCTTGCCCACCGGGGCGGGGGTCACCTGGGGCCCGGCTTCGGCGGTCACGGGGGGCTGGACGTTCTCGGCGGACGCGTCGTCGGTCATGGGGTCGGCGTCCATCGGGGAGGGGGGCGCGTTGACCTTGCTGCGGGCGCGGGCGCGGGTGGGTTCTGCCATGCGTGCTCCTGTGGCTCTTGAGTACGAACTGCTCAGTGCGGATGGCACGGAGGCCGGGGCCGGAACGCGTCAGTCTAGCAAACACCCCTCCGGAATTCGGACCTGCCTCACCTTCCCGCGCGGGCCGGGACGGGGGAAACAACAGTACGCGCCTCCCGCCCCCAAAGTTCCCGCTTACCCCGCCCGCGTCGTCGTGAGGACCTTGAAGCCCCCCTCCCGCACGAGTTCGCGCACCTCCCCCACGGCGCGCAGGGGTGTCTCGTACGGCAGCGGCTCGTTGGCGACGAGGTACAGGGTCCCGCCCGGCCTCAACCGCCGCCTGGCCGCCGCGATGAACTCGCGCGCCACGTCGAGCACCACCCCCCGCCCGACATGGAAGGGCGGGTTGGTGAGGATCGCGTCGAAGGTACGCTCCCCCAGCTCCGCGTCCACGTCGCTGTGGACCACCTCGCCGGGGAGGCCGTTCTCGCTCAAAGTGGCCGCCGCGCTGCGGACGCTCTGGAGGTCGCCGTCCACCAGCGTGACCTCCGCCCCCCGCGAGGCCGCCCACGCCCCGATCAGCCCGGTGCCGCACCCCAGGTCGAGGACCCGCTTCCCGGCGAGGTCGAGCCCCTCCAGCGCCCCGAGGAGGATCGCGGTCGCCTTGTCGGGCCGCCCGGCGCTGAACACGCCCGGGAGGCCGACCACCCGCACGCCGAAGCCCTCCCAGCGTTCGGGCTCGGGGTAAGCGGGGGTGGGGCCGGGGCGCCGCACGAGCCGGGCGACGCGCATCCCCTCGTCGCGCGCAATCGTCTCCCCCGTCCCGAAGGCCTTGCCCGCCGCGCGCACGTACCGGTCATAGCCCTTGTCGCGGTCCCCGGCGAGGTAGAGCGTGCCGCCGGGGGGGGTGCAGGCATGCGCCCAGGCGACCTGGGCGAGGGCGCAGGCATTCCCTCGGTCCCCCGCGAGGACGAGGGCCACCGTCTTCGCCCGCTCGGGCCAGCGTTCCTTCAGGTCGTCCCCCGGCACGGCGGCGAGGGGATCGAGGCCCGCCGCCCGCAGCACGCTCAGGGCCGGGGCCGAGCCCTCCACCGCGCGCAGGGTCACGCCCGGGAGAGCGGCGAGGAGGCCCCCCATCGCCGTCAGGTCGAGCACGTCACCGCGCACCCGGTCCTTGCGCATCGTGGTCGCCAGGAGCGCCTGGGCCGCGTCCACCTCGGGGCATCCGCGCACCCCCGGCTTGGTCAGGACGTGCAGGCCCTCCAGCCGCCCCGGGAGGAGGGCGGGGCGCACGTCGAAGTACGTTCCAGCCTCCGCCTGGGGGGACGGGGTCCTGTCACCCCCGCTCGCCGGACGCTGGAACCTGATCTTCTGCCGCTTGCCTCCCGTCACCTTGGCACCGTCACCCCTCACCGTCTATCACAGGGCGCCGGGAAAGGCCCACCCCTCCAGCTCGGGAGGCGGTCGATGAAGGCCCCCTGACGAAACCCGCATGTGAACTGACCAACGGGTCCGTAACGTGAGGGCGTTCCACAATTCAAACCGACCGGGTGAAGTCGGCGATGGCGCCCCGCTCCAAAGGCGGGGCTTATTGCTGCCCCCGCCTGCTACCCTGCCCTCCATGCCCGCCCCTGCCGTCACCCCCGACTGGTCCTTCGAGCGCGAGCACTGGCGCAGGGGATATTTCCGGGTCGCCGGGGTGGACGAGGCGGGGCGGGGCGCTTGGGCCGGGCCCGTCACGGTCGCGGCGGTCATCCTGCCTGGGGCGGCGGCAGAGTTGCCCTTCCGGGACAGCAAACAGCTTTCGGCGAACGAACGAACGGCCCTGGCGACAGAGGTTCGGCGGGTGGCGCTGGCCTGGGCCGTCGAGCACGCCTGGCCGGAGGAGATCGACCGGCTGAACATCCTGGGGGCCACGCACGCCGCCGCCCACCGGGCGCTCGCGCGGCTCGACCCACCGCCCCAGGCCCTGATCACCGACTACCTGCGCCTGAGCACGCCCCTCCCCCTGCTCTGGCCCCCCCGCGCCGACGCCCTGAGCTACACCGTGGCCGCCGCGAGCCTCCTCGCCAAGACGGAGCGGGACAGGCTGATGACCGAGCTGGACGCCGAGTACCCCGGTCACGGCTTCGCGGCGCACAAGGGATATGGGGCCCCCGCCCACCGCGCGGCTCTGGAACGGCTGGGGGTGACGCCCCTGCACCGCCGCAGCTTCGCGCCGGTCGCCCGCCTGCTCGTGGGAGAGGCGGCCACCGGGACTTGAGCCGCCCTTTATCCTCGTCGCACGCCACGGTGACTTGTCTCACATCCCGCAGAGTTGGGGCACCCCGCATTCCACAGTGAACCCGTCCACGCGGAAGGGCCGCCGTGCGCCGGGCCGGGGGTATTCCGCGCATGTCCCGCCGGGGACCTGAGTGGCAAAGGAGAGTCGCCCGATGCAAAACCGCAACCTCGCCAACCTGCTGACCCTCGCCGGACTCGCCTCGATCCTGGGGTCCATCGTGATCTGGTTCACTCAGGGCGGGCAGGGCACCAACCACGAGGAACGCTCCCACGGCGAACGCTTCGGCATCTTCGTGGGCCTGTGGGCGCCCACCTTCTTCATCCTCGCCAACCGCTACCACGCCGCCGCGCTCGAAGAAGGCCGCTGAGGTCTGTGTCTTCCCCCGCCTCCTCCCCGGGGGCGGGCTTTTCATGCCCCGGGCGGCGGGCGTTCCAGCCCAAGCTGCACCTGCGCCGGGCGAAACCCCACCCGCTCGTACAGCCGCTGCGCGTGGTACTCGGGGTCGGCGACGATCACGAGGGTCCGGGCGGCGAGGTAGTCCCTGGCCCACTCCCCCGCGAAGTGGACGAGGTTCCCGGCGAGTCCCCGGCTCCGCGCCTCCGGGTGGGTCTCGACGTTCTGGTAGCGGGCTACGCCCCCGCCCGCGTCGTACACGCCGAGGCCCGCGAGCATCCGCCCGTCCTCGAAAGCCCCGAGGTAGGCCCCATGCCCGGCCTCGCCAGCGGCGCGCAGGCCTTCCAGCCTGCGGGCGGCGAACTCGCGGTAGCCCGCCTCCTCGCGGGGGTGCGTCTCGGCGGCGTTGACGCCCAGACGCAGGTCGAGCGCGGCCTCCCAGTCAGCATCCGAGGTCAGGGGGCGGAGGACAACGTCGATCCGGGGCGGCGCGGGCGCGGTGGTGCGGGGCGTGGTCAGCACGGTGTCGCGGTAGAGCCTGAACCCCGCCGCTTCCCATTCATCCGCCGCCCCGATCTCGCCCTCCGCCGTGTCCACGCCCAGGGCGACGTGCTGCGCGTCCGGGTGGGCTTCCCGAAAGCGGGCGAGCCACTCCCCCAGACTGCCGGGACCGGGAAGCTCGTGCAGCAGCAAGAAGTTGCCCCACCAGAAGGTCGGGTTAGCGGGGGTGCGAACCACCGTGTAGGTGCCGCGCTCCTCCAACTGGGTCCCCATCCGCACGCGCAGGGCGAGGTCGGTGCGGAAGCCCAGGGCCCGGGGAGTTCTGGGGGGGAGCGTCATAGAGAGCAGCCTAGAACACCCGTCAGGCGAACCGAAATCCGCCGGATTGCTCAGGACCGGCGGATGAGGGCCGAGACGGCACCCGGAGCGACCTCCGACGCGGCTCGTCCTATTTGCCCCTTTCGCCCCCCGCTACACTGCTCGTGTGAACGTTCGGAACTTCTCCATCATCGCCCACGTGGACCACGGCAAGTCCACGCTCGCCGACCGTATCCTGGAGCGGCTGGGCGCGATGGGCGAGCGCGACAGGCGCGACCAGACGCTCGACACGCTCGAACTGGAGCGCGAGCGCGGTATCACCATCAAATCCACCCCCGTGCGGTTGACGTACAAGCGTGAGAACGGCGAGGAGTACACCTTCAACCTGATCGACACGCCGGGTCACGTGGACTTCAACTACGAGGTCTCCCGCTCGCTCGCCGCGTGCGAGGGCGTGCTGCTCCTCGTGGACGCCTCGCAGGGCGTGGAGGCGCAGACCATCGTCAACGCCTACCTCGCCATCGACAACAACCTGGAGATCGTCCCGGTCGTCAACAAGATCGACCTGCCCGCCGCCGACCCGGAAGGTGCGGCCAAGGAACTGGAGGACGTGATCGGCATTCCCGCCGGGGACGCCGTGTTCGCCTCCGGCAAGACCGGGCAGGGGGTGGACGACCTGCTGGAGGCCATCGTCGAGCGCATCCCGGCGCCCCCCGGTGACCCGCAGGCGCCCCTCAAGGCGCTGATCTTCGACTCCTTCTACGACGCGTACCAGGGCGTGATCCTCTTCGTGCGGGTGCTGGAGGGGACCCTGAGCCCCAAGCAGCCCATCATGCTCTTCAACTCGGGCAAGACCTTCGAGGTGGACAAGGTGGGCACCTTCACACCGGGCCTCGTCGTGGGCGAGTCGCTCCCGGCGGGCTCGGTCGGCTGGGTCGCGGCGGGCATCAAGGACATCCACGACGCGCAGGTGGGCGACACGGTGACGCAGAAGGACCGCCCCACCCCCGAGCCCTTCCCCGGCTTCAAGCCCGCGCAGCCGGTCGTATTCTCGGGCCTCTACCCCACCGACACCGAGGACTACCGCCGTCTGCGCGAGGCGCTGGAAAGGCTCAAGCTCAACGACGCGGCCTTCAATTTCGAGCCCGAGACCTCCGAGGCGCTGGGCTTCGGGTTCCGCTGCGGCTTCCTGGGCCTCCTCCACGCCGAGATCATTCAGGAGCGGCTGGAGCGCGAGTACGACCTCGACCTGATCGCCACCGCGCCCGCCGTGGTGTACCGGGTCACGCTGACGAACGGCACCGTCTTCGAGACGCAGAACCCCGCCGAGTTCCCGACCCGCGACCGTATCACGACCGTCGAGGAACCATATATCAAGCTCTCGGTGATGCTCCCCGAGGAGTACGTCGGCCCAGTGATGCAGCTTCTGCAAGAACGCCGGGGCTCGATGGTCACCATGAACTACGTCGGCAAGCGGGTGGAGCTGATCTACGAGGTGCCTTTCGCCGAAATCCTCTACGACTTCCACGACCGCCTCAAGTCCATCTCGCGCGGCTACGCCAGCATGGACTACGAGCAGATCGGCTACCGCGAGGGAGAGCTGCGCAAGGTGGACATCCTCGTGAACAACGAGGTGGTGGACGCGCTGGCCGTCATCGTCCACGAGGACAAGGCGTATTCTCTCGGCCGCAAGATCGTGGACAAGATGGCGGAGGTGATCCCGAGACAGATGTTCCCGGTGCCCGTGCAGGCGACCATCGGCGGCAAGATCATCGCCCGCGCGACGGTGAAGGCGTACCGCAAGGACGTGCTCGCCAAGTGCTACGGCGGCGACATCTCCCGCAAGAAGAAGCTGCTGGAAAAGCAGAAGAAGGGCCGCGCCCGCATGAAGCAGATCGGCACGGTAGAGGTGCCGCAGGAGGCCTTCCTGGCGGTGCTGAGCACGGAGGAGTGAGGGAAAGCGGGACGAAGAGGGGGCCCCGGCGCGTGCTGGGGCCCCTTCGTTTCTGGGGCACTGCGGGGAGCCCCGGGCCACCACGAGAGTTCGGGTTGTGTTGGACGCGCTTACCGCTCGCCGTCCACGCGGCCGCGCTGCAAAACCCGCTCGATGAACCCGGCTTTGTGCGCCGTGTACTCGTCGCGCAGTTCGGCGTCCTCGCGCAAGGCATCGCGGAAGACGAGGTAAGCCCGCCAATGAGGATGACTGATCGGCAGCAGGTGGAAGTAGTGCGTACGCGCCTCGTCGCCGCCCTTCGCGAAGAAGGCTTCGCCGTTGCCCACCCGGTCACCCATGAAGGTGTAGCCGATCCCGGCGAGAGGTTCGACGCACAGCGCCGTCGCGCCCGCGTCACGCACGGCAACGGCGAGGTCGAGGATCGGTTTGGCGATCAGGCCGGGAACGCTCGTGCTGCCGACGTGTTGGATATCGGTGGCGAGCGGCCCGAGGGCGTGTTGCACACGAACGTGTTCCTCGTCGAACAGCGCCGGGTAGTCGGGCGAGGAGGGCCGGAGTTCGACGGTACCGCGCTTGAGGCCGAGCGTCATGCCGCGAGTGTAGAGTTCAGGCCCGAGACCTCCTTCAGTTCGTGGACCGCCCTGCGCGCAGACCCATCCGGCACCAGCGTGTCGCCCCGCATGAACCAGGTAAGCGACGTGGTCTTTTCCTGCACGCTCCGGGCGTCGCGGGCCAGGCATCCCTCCTCGTCGGCGAAGGTCAGGCGGTACTGCCGGAGTTGCACGGTGAGGTCCGCACGCCCGTCGCCGTCCACATCCCGCCGGGACCAGTCCCCGAGCCACGCGAAGTTCACCGCGTCCTGCGTTTTCTGGCAATTCAGGTTCCGCGTCGGCAGCAGCGGCTTTCTGTACGTCCGCTTTCCACCTACAGCGACAAAATCGAGGCTCAAGCCGGGGCCGGGCAGGAAGATCGTGTTGCCCCGGCAGGCGAGCACGTCCCGCCCGTCCACACCACGCAATTTCAGGCACTCGCGCGGCGTGATCCCGGGCGTCCGGTGAACCACGTTCCAGCGGTTGCCCAGGCGGCGAAAGAGGGTCACGCCCTCGCAACGGTCGCTCTCGGCGGCACACTGAGTCACGAGGGCCTCGCGGGCGTTCGCCTTTGCGAAGCTGCCGTACACGACCAGCGTGGACACGAGCCTGTCGTAGAACACGAGGGAACCGACCGTTCGTGGCGTGCAGGTGGACCCCGGCCGGGCCGCGCAGTACGCCTGCGCGAAGACCCGCTGCTCGTGGGGGTCGGGAACGCGGCTGTCCACCTCTCCGGGGCCGGCAGGTTCTCGCCAGGAGGTGCCGGAGGCGAGGGCTTGACCGGCGGCGACGCCGAGGAGGGCAAGGACAAGGACTGGTCTGCAGGACATGGGGCTCCGGGACAAAGGTAGCCTTGGGGCGTGACGACGGGCTGATCCGGCAGCGGTCGCCACGACAAGCGGAGGGCGCGGGTTGTTCGCCCTCGCGGGACGGCGTTCTCAGCAGGGGTCGGCGAGGTACTGGTACTCCCGGCCCACGGTCCAGTTGCCGCTGGCGATGTCGCACCCGGTACGGGTGGGGTCACGCCCGCGCAGGCCGAAGACATCCCCCTGAATCAGCGCCACATGGAGGTGGACGCCAGTCGAGACGCCCGTGTTGCCGACCGTGCCGAGGGGCTGGCCCTCGTACAACGCCTTTCCGGCGGCCATGCCGTAGGTGCCCGGGCTGCCGGTGACGAGGTGGCAGTAGTACGTGTCGGCGGTCGTCGTGGTGTGGTCGACCACGACGTACACGCCGCACCCGCTGGAGTAGACGTTCTTGACCACCCCGCTGGCGATGGAGCGGGCGGCCATCGTCGTGCCCTGCGGGCGGGGCGCGAAGTCGAGGCCCAGGCCCCAGGAGCTTCCGCCCGCGTACCCCGAGCCGTGGAAGGACTGGCTGAGCGCCACGGTCCCGGCAATCGGAAGGCGCCCGACGACCCCGAGGTCCTGCACCTTGAACGGTCTCTCGACGGCCTCAGACAGGCGGGGGGTGCGTCCCGGCGTCTCCACGAGGCGCCCCTGTGAGTCGAAGCTCGGGGAGGGGAGGCCTCCCGTGCCCCGGATGGGAACCTTGACGAGGGAGGGGCCCGCGCCTTGCGCCCCCACTCGGCTCGTCAGGTTCATGAGGTACAGCGCGTTGGTGTGGGTGATGGTGCCCAACCCCTCGTCGTACCGGATGGTGTAGCCCCGGAAGGCGAGCTGGCGACCGTCGGGGGAAACCGTCAGCGTCTTGCCCTCCGCCTCCGTCAGCCCGTGTTCGAGGGCTGTCTGGCGGGTCAGGATCGGCGTCGCCGCCCCGCTTTCCGTGTCGATGGCATATAGGGTCCAGTCCCCGCCCGCGTTGACCACGGTGTAGGCGGTGCGCCCATCGGGTGAGAATGCGCCGCCGTCCGCGTAGAACGACTCGCCGAACCGGGCGGGCGGCGTGAGCAGGCGGGAGGCTCCCGTCTGCCTGTCTTGCAGGTAGAGGCGACCATCGGGAACCCGCGCCCGGTCCTGCCCTATCAGGGTGCTGCCCGAAACCAGATGGGCCCGTGGAGTCTCCGCGAAGACGTAGTACGGCGTGAGGGCTTCCCGGCCGGGCTGTTGAACGCTGGCGTCGTGTTCCACAGTCGATTGGGCAGGCGGCAGCGGTCCGCAGGCAGCGAGCGCGGCGGTGAGGGTGAACACGACAGGCGGGATGAACGCACGGCGCATGAGGAGGCTCCTTGCGGGGAAAAGGTGTGGATTGTTCCCGGACGCCTTTAAGGTAGCTTCATCTTTGCTGACGCACCGCGAGGTTTTCGACACCTCCGCCCGCCAGATGCCGAACGACCTCGAGCATCGGGCGGCCTTCCTGTGGGCACCATCTTTGAGAGCAGCCTTCAGGGCTCCTCGCGGAAGGGCGAGGCGGATTCCCAGCCTCCCCGCCCACGGGGCCAGGCGGGCGTTAAGCCTCCCTAAGCCCCGTTGCCGCCCACCACCCCGCCCGAGTCCCTAGCGTGTGGGAGAGCCTTCATCCTCTTCCACCCGAAAGGACCCTCCCATGACCCAGTCCCCCGCCCTCGACGCCGTGCGTCCCCCCGCTCCCCCCGTCTCGACCTTCGGCGGCACCCAGGTCCTGCGCCCCGACGTGGTGCGGGTACGGCTGCCGATGGTGAACGTCTACCTGCTGGGCCAGCCGGGGGAGCCGTGGGTGCTGGTGGACGCGGGCATGGTGGGAACCGCCGGGCTGATCCGCGCGGCGGCGGAGCGTCATCACCGGGGGCGGGCGCCCGAGGCCATTGTCCTGACCCACGGGCACCTCGACCACATCGGGGCGCTGCACGAGCTGCTCCGCGAGTGGCAGGTGCCGGTGTACGCCCACCCGCTGGAACTGCCCTATCTCACGGGCGAGCACCCCTACCCCTTCCCCGATCCCACGGTGGGCGGCGTGATGAGCGCGCTGTCCCCGGCCTTCGTCCCCGGGCCCTTCGACTTCCGGCCCCACGTCCAGGCGCTCCCGGGGGACGGCTCGGTTCCCCACCTTCCCGGCTGGCGCTGGCTCCACACGCCGGGGCACACGGTCGGACACGTGTCGCTCTGGCGGGAGAACGACCGTGCGCTGGTCGTGGGGGACGCCTTCGTGACCACCAAGCAGGAGACGGTGACGGGGGCGCTGGCCTCGAAGCCCACCATCGTCCACGGCCCGCCCGCGTACTACACGCCCAACTGGGACGCGGCGCGCGACTCCATGCGGACGCTGGCGAACCTCGACCCCGACCTTGCCGCGACCGGGCACGGGCACCCCATGTTCGGGCCGGAGATGGCAATAGAGCTTCACCGACTCGCCCGCAACTTCGACGAGGCGGTGCGGCCCGTGCGGGGTTGGTACCTGGACCACCCGGTGCCCATCACCCGGCCGAGCGGCACGTCGTCGGCCCCCGACTCACGCGGAAGGCTGCTGCTGTACGCCCTGGCGGGGGCCGGGCTGGTGCTGCTGCTGCGGCGTTCGAGCCGCTGACGGAGGAAGGACGCGGCTCCCGGGTGGGCCGCGTTCGTCTTGTGGGGGCGCCTTTACCCCCGTCAGGGGCAGAGGGTTGAGGGGGTTGACAAGGGCGCACCTGACCACTCCGTCCGTGAGGGTTCTGTCAGAGTTCACTCCCTACACTCCGGGACGTGAGCACAGGTCAGCTTTCCGCGCGAATCCCCCGGACCGCCCCGGCGCGGTCACCGGGGACACTGCGCACCCAGTTCACGCTGGTGATCTTCCTGCTGGCGTTCCTGCCGAACCTGGTGCTCACCCTCAGCGCGCGGCCCGACCTGCCCTCCGGCACACTGCTGGCCTGGATGGCTCTCGTGGCGGCGCCCTGCGGCCTGGTCGGCTACCTCCTGAGCGGCGCCCTCCTGCGCCCGCTCAGCCGCCTGGAGGCGGAGGTGCAGCGGGGCGACTTCGCGCGGCCCCACCGCGACGACCCCGCCGAGATCCGCGCGCTGCGGGACGCTTTCGCGGAGTTGCTGGACCGGCTGGGCACCGAGCAGGGCCGCAGAGGCGCCTTCATGGCGACCCTCGTCCACGACCTCAAGACGCCCCTGATCGCCACCGGGCACCTCACCCGCACCATGACCGAGCACGCCCTCACCGACGCCGAGCGGCGCGAGGTGGGTGAACACCTCCTCGCCGAGAACGCGCGGCTCCTCGCCCTCGTCGGCCAGATGGCGGACGCGCACCGCTACGAGCGCGAGGACGTGCGGGTGCAGGCCCGGCCCACCCCGCTCCGTCCGGTGCTCGACGGGGTGGCCCGTCGCCTCCTGTCCCGGGCGCAGTCGCGCGGCCTCTGCCTCACGGTCAGCGGGACGGGCACCGCCCACGCCGACGCGGGCGCCCTGGAGCGGGCCGTCACCAACCTCGCCGACAACGCCCTGCGCTACGCCCGCACCCGGGTGGAACTCGCCGTCACCCCGGCCGGGGTGGAGGTGCGCGATGACGGCCCCGGCCTGAGCGCACCCCTGACCGAACTCGCGCAGCCCTTCAACGCGCAACCCGTCACCATCGCCGGGCAGCAGTACACCGCCGGGACCGCCGGGCTGGGCCTCTTTATCGCCCGGCGGGTCGCGGAGGCGCACGGCGGCTCCCTGACCTACGACCGCGTCCCCCTGCCGCTGGGCCCCGAACCCACCGACCTCCCCGAGCGTGACGAGCCCCGTCACGACGTTCCCGACACCGTCCACTCGACCCTCACCCTGCACCTGCCGGAGGTAACGCCATGAGACTCGTGATTGCCGATGACCACCCCCTCTTCCGCATGGGCCTGAAGTACGCGCTGCTGCACCAGGGCTTCGACGTGGTGGCCGAGGCCGCCGACGGCCTGCGCGCCCTGGAGGCCTGCCGCACGTGGCAGCCCGACGCCGCCCTGCTCGACGTGAAGATGCCCGGCATGACCGGCATCGAGGTCTGCGACCGCCTGCGCCAGACCAACCCGCAGGTCGTCAGCGTCCTGATCACCACCTTCGCCGAGCCCGCCATCGTGCAGGCCGCCCGCGCCGCCGGGGCTCGCGGCTACGTCAGCAAGGAGTCCGACCCCGAAAGCCTCGCCCGCCAACTGCGCGACATCGTGGCGCACCCCGAGGTAGACCGCCTGCCCCACGTGGACGTGCCGCGCCTGACCCCCCGCGAGTCGGACGTGCTGCCGCTGCTCGCCCAGGGTTACAGCAACAAGGAGATCGCCAAGAACCTGCGAGTCAGCCCCGACACCATCAAGGACCACCTCGCCCGCCTGTACGCCAAGCTGGAGGCCCGCGACCGGACGGAAGCGGTGAGCCGCGCACGCAGCATCGGGCTGCTGCATTGAGGGGCGAGAGCGTTGAGGAGGACGGGGGGCGGCCAGCGGGCTTGCCCCCTCACTCTATTGGATTGGGCAGTGCCCGGCAGTTCCTCTCAGGGTGCCAGAAGGGTCACACCCAGCCGCCCAAAATCCGCGTCGAAGGTCGCCACGCTCATGCCCCCACGTCGCGCAAGTTCGGCCAGGTAAGCGTCGGCGAAATCGACGTTGTGGCGGGCCATGCTGGTCAGCGCGTCGCCGACCACCCCCTCCTGCCCCGTGGTCACCCCACCCAGGGCCATAACCTGTTGCAGAGCGCTGGCAATGACCGGGAGGGGATGTTTATAGAAAGACTTCAACACCCACACGCACTCTGCGACCGTCAGCGGGGTCAGGATCAGACGCACTTCTCCGCGCTCGGCCCGCTCGAACAACATCCGGGCACGGTCGGCAAGGGGCTTGGGATCACCCGTCAGGTATCGCAGCAAGATGTTGGCATCGAGCAGGGCGGCGGACACCGGGGCAGTCGGGGTGCGCATCAGCGAAGGCGGTGCTTCCGGGCGAGTGCTTCGGCGACGGCAGCACGTTCCGCTTCTTCGCCCTCGTACGCGACGGCACCGCGCAGGATGCCCTGAAGGGACGCGGCACGCGGTTTACGGACGACCCGGGCATGAAAGCCGTCCTCCGTCGCCTCGATGACAAGCTGATCACCCTGCTCCAGCCCCAGGGCGGTTCGAACCTCCTGCGGAATGGTAATTCGTCCCTTACTGGTTAAGGTTGTCCTTGCCATCTCGGCTCTCCTTACTGCCAAGGATAGCAAGACCGGGCTAGTGGATAACCACAGACATAGCTAGGCCTAATTTTGGGACGGATATTGGCGGCTTAATTTCACTCGTGCCTTGTCTGTATTGAATTGCCAGCTCACCTTAACTGACCGAGCATTTCGATCCGCTTCCCAGGCTTTGACTTCATTGTTGAGTTCCTCAAAGGTTGCCAACCGTCTTCTCAAGCACTGTCGCTCCAAAACTGACCATTCCATTTCCGCCATGTTCAACCAGGAAGCGTGCTTCGGCGTGTAGACCCATTCAAACCGCCTCTTCAAGGCGTTTGCTTCGTCGGGCGGGAGGTGCTGGTACAACGAGGACGGCGTGTGCGTGGACAGTTGGTCCAGCACCAGGCGAATTGTCTTCGCCTCGGGGTAGCGCAAGTGGAGAGCCTGCATTTGTGCCACGAACTCCTCGCTGCTGCGACGTTCGGTCACG
Source organism: Deinococcus aetherius (assembly GCF_025997855.1). Classification (NCBI taxonomy): domain Bacteria; kingdom Thermotogati; phylum Deinococcota; class Deinococci; order Deinococcales; family Deinococcaceae; genus Deinococcus; species Deinococcus aetherius. The sequence continues at coordinate 696,577 of NZ_AP026560.1, read as the reverse complement.
GTGACTGTCCGCTGCCCGGTCAAGGGTTCAAAAGCAATGAAGAGATTGGCCGTTCCACAACGCCTGTACTCGTAGTCCACCCGTGCCGGGTGTCCCGGCACGGGTGGAAGCGGTTCAGTGATGTGCGCCAACAATTGATAGGACTTCTCGTCGAAGCAGACCACGGGGTACAGTGGATCATACGGCTCAGCGTACGTGTCCAGCACCTCTTCCATGCGCCAGACGAAATCAGCGCCGACTTTGGCGATGCACCAACTCTGGACTTGCCAGGGCTTCAAGTCGTTTTTTTCAGTGTTCGCCGGATCGTCTCATCACTGATGCTTTCCACTACGCCCAGCGTCACCAAACGATCTGCAAGGAGTTGCATGGTCCACTTGGCTTGCCCATCTGGACCTCCTGAACAGGCTTCTGCAATCAGGATTGCTGTCTCCTTAGGACCCAGTTTTGACGGCGGTTTCGGACGAGCCTTCTCGTACAAGGCGGCTTGCAGCCCACCTTGGGTGTATTTCTTCCGAATGCTGGCGACCGTCAAATGACTGATGTCCAGCCGCTCGGCCACGTCATCATCCTTCAACTGTTGGTCAGCCAGAAGCAAGAGACGTGCGCGGGTCATGACCCGCGCACTGATCACGCCCTTTCGCGTCATGTCGGTAAGTTGACGACGCTCCTCATCGCTGAGCGTCACGACAAACTGCTTCCGCCGTCCCATACCCTCATCTTAGACCTTCTCTTGTCCGTGGTCGACCACTAGGGTCTTAACAGCAGCGGGACTCGAATATTGTTTTCCCGCCGTTCGTAGTACAGCTAGCCTATGCGTTCCTCGTCACGCCAGGCCCCCTGTACCCTCTCCCCATGACCACCTCCTCCCCCTTTCGGCTCTCCCGGCGTGCCCTGAGCCTCAAGCCCTCCTCCACGGTGGCGGTCTCGTCCCGGGCGCTGGAGCTTCGCCGGGCGGGTGTGGACGTGATCAGCATGAGCGTGGGCGAGCCCGACTTCGACACGCCGCCCCACATCAAGGCCGCCGCCGTACGGGCCATCGAGGAGGGGAAGACGAAGTACACCGCCGTGAGCGGCGTGGCCGAACTGCGCGAGGCGATCAGCGCCAAGTTCGCCCGTGAGAACGGCCTGACTTATGCCCCCGACGCCGTGACCGTCACGAGCGGGGGCAAACAGGCCCTCTTCAACGCCTTTTTCGCGCTGCTGAACCTGGGGGACGAGGTGCTGATCCCCGCGCCGTACTGGGTGAGCTACCCGGAGATGGTCGCGCTGACGGGGGCGGTGCCCGTCGCCGTGCCCACGACCCCGGAGTCCGGCTTCCTGCTCGACCCGGGGGAGGTAGAGGCGCGGGTGACTCCCCGCACCCGCATGATCATTCTGAACAGCCCCGGCAACCCGACGGGGGCCGTGTTCCCGCCGAGCGTGCTGGAGGCGGTCGCGCGGATCGCGCAGCGGCACGACCTCATGATCGTGACGGACGAGATGTACGAGCATCTGGTGTACGACGCCACGCAAATCAGCATCGGGCGGTACGCGCCGGAGCACACGCTGACGGTAAACGGGGCGAGCAAGGCGTACGCGATGACGGGGTGGCGCATCGGCTACGCGGGCGGGCCGAAGAGCGTGATCACGGCGATGAACGCCATCCAGTCGCAGAGCACGAGCAACGCGAGCAGCGTCTCGCAGTACGCTGCCCTCGCCGCCCTGACCCAATACGAGGAGACGGCGCGGTTCATCGAGATGGCGCGGCAGGCCTACCGCGAGCGGCGGGACCGGATCGTGGCCGGGCTGAACACGCTGGGCCTCCCGACCCCCACACCCCAGGGCGCCTTCTACGTGATGACGGACACCAGCCGGATTCACCCCGACGAACTGGAAGCCGCCCGCATCCTCCTCGACGAGGCGCGCGTCGCCGTGGTGCCGGGGACCGACTTCGCCGCGCCGGGGCAGGTGCGCCTGAGCTACGCGACGGGCATGGAGCAGATCGAGGAGGTGCTGCGCCGGGTGGGTGAGGTGATGGGCTGAACAAGTATGGGAACTCGACTCACTTTTCCGCCGTACCTTGAAGCATGACGAATGCTGAGGGCAGCTACAGCCTCCGAGACTTCCTGGCCCAGACCGCCGAGCGCGACAATCCCGGCGACGTGTTCGAGCTGGAGAGCAGCAAGATGCTCGAAGTGAAGGTGAACGGGCGCATCTGGAGCAAGCTCGGCGCGATGGTGGCCTACAAGGGCAACCTGAGCTTCAAGCGCGAGGGCACCCTGGAGGGCGGGCTGATGAAGGCCCTCAAACGTGCGGTGAGCCAGGAGATGAGTCCCCTCGCCAAGATCGAGGGCCGGGGGGTGGCGTACCTCGCCGACCAGGGCAAGGAGATCACCGTCCTGCGTCTGGCGGGCGACAGCCTGAACGTGAACGGCAACGACCTCCTCGCCTTCGAGGACAGCGTGAACTACGACATCACCATCCAGCGCCGAGCGGCGGGGATGGCGGCGGGCGGACTTTTCAGCGTGCGGCTTCAGGGAAGCGGCCTCGTCGCCATCCTCAGCCACGGCAAGCCGCTGACCCTGCGGGTGACGAACAGCGAGCCTATATTTACCGACCCCAACGCGACGGTCGCCTGGAGCGGCAACCTCCAGCCCCAGTTGCGGATGGACGCCTCCCTACGCTCCATCTTCGGGCGCGGCGGCGGCGAGACGTACCAGATGGTCTTCCAGGGCGACGGCTTCGTGGTCGTACAGCCCTACGAGGAGTTCGAGCAGGGCCTGGGCGGCGACGAGAGCCACGGCGGCGGAGGCGTCGGGCGGGCTTTGGGGGATCTGTTTGACTGAGACGAGGTCAGTGGGAAGTGGTGAGTGGTGAGTGGGAGGCAACTGCCACGATCCACTCACCCAGGCACTACACTCCCCCGGATGAATCTGGTCGTCATGGCAACGGGAGGCACGGGGGGCCACATCTACCCGGCGGTCGCCACCGCACGAGAGCTGATGGCGCGCGGGCACGAGGCGCTGATCCTCGGGCAGCGGGGCGGGATGGAGGAGCGGGTGGCGCGGGAGCAGGGCCTGGGCTTTCAGGGGGTGGAGGCCGGGAAGCTCGCCCGCAGCGGGCAGGGGCGCCCCGACCCCCGCGAACTCCTCCGGGCCGCGCGGGGACTGAGGGAGGCGCGTTCCTTCCTGCGGGAGAAGCGGCCCGGCGCCGTCGTGGGCTTCGGCGGCTTCGCCAGCCTGCCCGGCGTGCTGGGGGCGCAGAGCCTGGGCCTCCCCACCGTCCTGCACGAGCAGAACGCGCGCCTGGGCCTGACCCAGCGGCTCGCGGCGGGGCGGGCGCGGGCGGTCGGCACGGCCTACCCGCGCGTGATCGGCCTGCCAGGGCGCAAGGCCACCCTGGTCGGGATGCCCGTGCGGGAGGAGCGGCTGCCCCGGTCGGAGGCGCTGGCGAGGCTGGGCCTCCAGGAGGGACCGCTGACGATCCTCGTGATGGGCGGCTCGCAGGGGTCGTTGGCGCTCAACGGCGCCGTGCCAGACACGCTACGGCACGTCCTGGGGGTGGAGGGCCTGCTGCCGGAGGGCGGCGCCGTGCAGGTGATCCACTCTACCGGGCCGCGCTGGCTCTCCGACGTGGTGCCGCGCGTGCGCGACCTGCCGTGGTATCAGCCGGTGGGCTTCGTGGACGCGGTGGCGGCGTGGTCGGCGGCGGACCTGGCGATCACCCGGGCGGGCACGGGCACGCTCGCGGAGGCAGCCTTCCACGGGGTGCCGCTCGTGATGGTGCCGCTGCCCGAGTCGGCAGAGAACCATCAGCTTCACAACGCCCTCAGCGTGCAGGAGGCGGGGGCGGGGCGGGTGGTCGAACAGGCGAGGTTGGAGGAGGCGCTGGGCGGGGCGGTGCTAGAGTGTGCCTCGCCAGACAAGCGCGCCGCGATGCGGGAGGCAGCCCTCGCGCGCTCCCCGGCGGGCGCGGCGGGGCGCTTCGCCGACCTCGTGGAGCGGTTCTTGCATTGAAATCTCGTTTTCTGGTTTTCCAGGTTTGTGACGCTCTTCCCGGACCCTCACCATGACTGACTCCCCCCCTTTCCCCTCCGCCGCTCCCGCCGACCCGCCCTCTCCCCCACCTTCCCACTATCACCTGATGGGCATCGGTGGCATCGGAGTAAGCGCCTTCGCGCGGCTGCTCGCGGCACGCGGGGTGCGGGTCAGCGGCTGCGACGCGTCCTCCTCCGAACTCACCGAGCAACTGGAGCGGGAGGGCATTCCGGTCGCGGTCGGGCACAGCCCCACTCATGTGAGCGGCGTGGACGTGCTGATCGCGTCGGAGGCGGTGCCCAAGGATCACCCCGAACTCGTGGCGGCGCGGGCGGCGGGGGTGGAGGTCCGTCCACGCATGAGCCTGCTGGACGAACTGTTGCGGGCGGGGCCCTCGGTCGGGGTGATCGGCACCCACGGCAAGACCACGACGACCTCGATGATCGCCGTCGCCATGCAGGGGGCGGGGCTCGACCCGGCGGCCTTCGTGGGCGGCATCGTGCCCGAGTTCGGCAGCAACGCGCGGATGGGTCATGGGCCCTTCGTCGCCGAGGTGGACGAGTCCGACCGGGGATTCGGGAACCTTCAGTGCGAGACCGCCGTGTTCACGAACGCGGAGGACGACCACGTCGGCGGCAACCAGGCGACCTATTGGGAGACGGTCGAGGAGCAGCACGCGGCCTTCGCCCGGTTCGTGGGGCACGCCCGCCAGGTGCTCTACTGCGCCGACTGGCCGGGATTGAATGGGCTTTGCGCCGGGGCAGCCGAGCGGCTGAGCTACGGGCAGGCGGGGGGGGCCGACTACCGCGCCGTGGACCTCCACCCGGACGCGGAGGGAACGACCTTTACGGTGGAGTACCGGGGCGAGGTGCTGGGCGAGGCACGGGTGTCGCTGCCCGGCACCCACAACGTTCTCAACGCCCTCGCCGCGCTGGCCGTGACCCACCTGTACGGGGGCGACTTCGGGAAGGCGGCGGCGGCGCTGGCCTCCTTCCGGGGACCGGGGCGGCGCTGGCAGCGGGTGGGGCAGCTCAACGGGGCGCTGGTGATCGACGACTACGCGCATAACGCCACCAAGGTCGCGGCGGCGGTGCAGGCGGCGCGGCAGACCGGGCGGCGGGTGCGGGTGGTCTTCCAGCCCCACCGTTACCTCCGCACCCAGCAGTCCTGGCCCCGCCTCGCCGACGCGCTGATGGGGGCGGACGAGGTGCTGATCCTCGATATCGCGGCGGCGTCCGAACAACCCATCCCCGGCATCCACGCCACGCTCGTCAGCGACCGGATGGCGCAGGGTGGGCACGGGGGCGTGCGTTACCTCCCCGACCGCGCCGAGGTCGTCCGTTACCTGCGCGAGACGGCCTCGGGTGGGGACATCATCGTGACGATGGGCGCCGGGGACGTGTGGAAGCTCTCGCGGGAACTCGCGGGGGTGGGGGCGTGACCCTCACCCAGCCCAGCCGCACGGGTGCCCGCGTCGAGCGGCTGCCCCTCGCCCGCTTCACGACCCTGGGGGTGGGCGGCGAGGCCGAGGTGTGGTTCGTCTCGGACCACGACCAGCTCGCCGAGGCGATGGAGGCCCCCTACCGCATTCTGGGCGGCGGCAGCAACCTCGTGATCGCCGACGAGGGGGTGCCCGAGCGGGTCATCCGCCTGACGGGGCCCTTCGCGGAGACCGACCTGACGCCCGACCCGGGGCTGAGCGACGGGGAAACCGTGGTGACGGGTTGGGTGGGCGGCGGCGTCCCCCTCCCCGGCCTGATCCGCAGGCTCCAGAAGCTCGGCCTCTCGAACCTGGAGGGCACGGTCGGCATCCCCGCGCAGGTCGGCGGCGCCGTGTGGATGAACGCGGGCACGCGCTACGGCGAGACGTTCGACGGGCTGCACACGCTGGAGATCGTGACGCCGGGGAGCAGGCGGCAGGTCACGCCGGACGACCTCGACTGGGGTTACCGGGCGAGCGGCATCCCCAGAAACCACATCGTCGCGCGGGTGCGGCTCAAGCTGCGCCGCAGCACCCCGGAAGAGGTGCAGGCGAGGATGGAGTTCGCCGACTCCGCACGCAAGGGCCAGCCCAAGATGAAGACGCCGGGCTGCGCCTTCAAGAACCCGGGGGGCGTGTCGGCGGGCAGGCTGATCGACGAGGCGGGGCTGAAGGGCACGCGGGTCGGGAACGCGATGATCGCGCCCGAGCACGCCAACTTCATCGTAAACCTGGGGGGAGCGAACAGCGCGGACGTCCACGCGCTGCTCGGGATCATCCGAGAGCGGGTGGGCGTGCCGCTGGAACTGGAGTACGAGCTGTGGCCGGAAGAGGGCTGAGCCGGGTGGAAGGAACGCGCGGGCCGGGGCAGTCGTGCCCTTCGACCGGCAGGGGCGCATGCGCACGCAGGACCCGGGCCGTTTCGGTGGCAGGATAGACTCCGTGATCGACTCCGATCCCCGTTTCCGTAACCGCCGTGTCCCTCCTGGCCCGGCGGCAGAAGCCGCCCCCCCACCTCCTCCCCAGGAGTCCGCCCCCGTCTCCGCCTTCGGGGCCCGGGAGCGGGCCCGTCGGCGCCGCCGCCTGTGGGCCAGCCTCGCCCTCGTGCTGGTCGTCGGCGCCCTCGTTGGCCTCTGGTTCGCCCTGCCCGTCCGCACGGTGACGGTCAGCGGCAACGCCCGGATGAGCGAGGCGCGGGTGCGGGAACTCGCGGGCCTGACCCCCGGCTTCTCGTGGGCGTACTACGGCACGTGGCGGGCGCGGGGCCTGGGGGCGAGCCCCTGGGTGCAGACGGCGCAGGTGACCCGCCGCTTCCCGGACACGGTCGAGATTCACCTGACCGAGCGGGTGCCCTTCGCCCGCTGGCAGAGGCCGGACGGCGGGGTCGTGGCGGTCGCGGAGGACGGAACGGTGCTGCCTGGAGCCGGGGACGTCTCGCGGCTCCCCCTGCTGGGGGGGTGGGGGCCGGACCGGCTGGAGGACGCCCTGTTCGTCGCCCGGTCACTGGGGCGTTACAATGTTCAGTCGGTTGCATACACGCCGTCCGGCGTCACGGCCAAAACCGCTGGCGGGACGGTGTGGAGCGGCGACCCCAACACCCTGCTGAAATATGCTGGGGCCATAGCGAAGTACCCCGGCAAGCAAATTCACATCTACCCCTGGGGGGTGAGCGTCCAGGAATGAAGGACAACCCGATCATCGTGGGGCTGGACATCGGCACCACCAAAATCACCACCGTCATCGGCGAGGTCGCGCCGAACGGCACTGTGGACATCATCGGCGAGGGCACCGTGGCGAGCGAGGGCATGAAGCGCGGCTCGGTCGTCAACCTGGAGCGGGCCACCCACGCCATCCGCCAGTCCGTGCAGATCGCCGAGCGGGTGAGCGGCGTGCGGGTGGGGAGCGTCTTCGTGTCCGTCGCCGGGAATCACGCCAAGGCGATCACCAGCCACGGCCTCGCCGCGATCCGCCGTAACCAGGAGATCACCCAGGCCGACGTGGACCGCGCCATCGAGAACGCCCGCGCGGTGCCCCTCGACCCCAACCTCGAAATCCTGCACACCCTGCCGCAGGAGTACGTCGTGGACGGCCAGGAAGGCATCAAGAGTCCGGTCGGGATGCACGGGGTGCGGCTGGAGGTCGATGTCCACATCGTCGCCGGGACCGCCGGGCCGCTGCTCAACCTGCGGCGCTGCGTGCAGGAGGCGGGCGTCCGGGTCGAGGGCTTCGTCCTCCAGGCGCTCGCCTCGGGCCTCGCCACGCTGGAGGCCGCCGAGCAGGCACATACGGTCATCGTGATCGACCTGGGCGGCGGGACGACCGACGTGAGCGTCTTCAAGCGCGGCAACCTGGCCCACTCGGCGTGCATCCCCATCGGGGGCGAGCACGTCACCGCCGACCTCTCGCAGATCCTCAAGCTGCCCACCGAGGAGGCCGAGAACGTCAAGCGCAAGTACGGGGCCGCCATCCCCGAACTCGCCGACCCCGACCTGACGCTGGAGATCACCACTGCGTCGGGAAGCACCCACGCGATCAGCGCCTTCGAGCTGTCGAGGATCATCAAGCCCCGCCTCGCCGAGATCTTCGGGATGGTCCGCGACGAGATCGACCAGGCGCTCGGGCCGGTGGAACTCGTCGCGCAGGGGGTGGTGCTCACGGGAGGGGCGAGCCTGCTGCGGGGCACGACCGAACTCGCCCGCGACCGCTTCCGGCTGCCGGTGCGGCTGGGGCGCCCGCGCGGGATCGGGGGCCTGACCGACATCGTGAGCGGGCCCGCGCACTCGGCGGGGGTCGGCCTCGTGTTGTACGGGATCGGGCAGGACGGGAAGGTGCCGACCTCCGTCTTCCAGGAGGAGGCCAAGCCCACGGCCCCCACGCCCGCCGCGCCGAATACCCAGAAGGGTGAGGTGGCGACCTCGACCGCCGTGGTCACCCCGGCGCCTCCCAAGAAGGAGAAGGCCAAGCCCAAGGAGGGCGCGAGCCTGATGGACCGGCTGCGCAACGTCTTCAAAGACTGGATGTGACGCCCAGTTCGGGGTCCCGGCCCGGCCTCCGCCCCGCCCAAGCTCGGCGGCGGGCAGGGCGGGCGGGGCTGCGTTACACTACTGCGCGTGCAAGCGGCGCCCGGGAGGGGAGGGCCGCACCTAAGGAGACATGATGCAAGCGGCCAGAATTCGGGTGATTGGCTTGGGCGGGGCGGGCAACAACGCCGTGAACCGCATGATTGAATCGGGACTCGAAGGCGTCGAGTTCATCGCCGGGAACACCGACGCGCAGGTGCTCGCCAAGAGCCACGCCGAGGTGCGGATTCAACTCGGCGACCGCCTGACGCGTGGCCTGGGAGCGGGTGCGGACCCCGACGTGGGCGAGAAGGCCGCCATCGAGGACCGCGAGCGCATCAAGGAGTACCTCGACGGTACCGACATGCTCTTCATCACGGCGGGGATGGGCGGCGGCACCGGCACGGGCAGTGCCCCCGTCGTCGCCGAGATCGCCCGCGAGATGGGCATCCTGACGGTCGCCATCGTGACCCGGCCCTTCAAGTTCGAGGGGCCCAAGCGGCTGCGGGTGGCGGAGGACGGCATCGGCAAGCTCTCCGAGCGGGTGGACGGCATGATCGTGGTGAACAACGAGAAGTTGCTCACCGCCGTGGACAAGAAGGTGTCCTTCCGCGAGGCCTTCCTGATCGCCGACCGGGTGCTGTACTACGGGGTCAAGGGCATCAGCGACGTGATCAACGTCGAGGGCATGATCAACCTCGACTTCGCCGACGTGCGCAACCTCCTCGCCAACTCGGGCACGGTCCTGATGGGCATCGGGGCCGGGCGCGGCGAGAAGGTCTCGGAGGAGGCGGCGATGAGCGCCATCCACTCGCCGCTGCTGGAGCGCGGCATCGAGGGGGCCCGCCGCATCCTGGTGAACGTGACGGGCGGCTACGACCTGAGCATGACGGACGCCAACGAGATCGTCGAGAAGATCCGGCAGGCGACCGGCTTCGAGGACCCCGACATCCTCTTCGGCATCACGCCCGACGAGGCGGCGGGGGACGAGGTGCGCGTGACCGTGATCGCCACCGGCTTCAACGAGGCGCCCTTCCCGGCGGGGTTGGGATTGGGCACCGGCCACGGGCGCGGCACGAGCATCGACACCATCGTGCGGCCCGTACGCGGCCAGGCGGCGAGCAGCTACGACCCCAAGGACTACGACATCCCCGCCTTCCTGCGCAACGTCGGGCGGGACTGAACAGGGGTTAGCCGTTAAAGGAAAGGGGCCGGGGCGGGATGCCTGCGGCCCCTTTTCTTCCTCTGCCCTCGGGGTCGTTCGCGCACGTCCGCTCAGTTGGGATGCTTTGAGGAACAAGCCCTCAACTTGTCCGGCTGCTGCGGTCACATGTCAGGAACGGAGTTCGAGTCGCACCGTCACCTCATCGCCCTCTTCGAGGTGTTCTGCCTTTCGCACACTCGCCTTGACGGGCACGAGGTAGCGGCCTTCTTTTGGAAACAAGGACGTCCTGTACTCCGTTTCGCCGATCCATACGTTGACCGGAAGCATTCCCCAGCCGTACGTGACGAACTTCGACGCGGCTTGCAGCACGGCGCACTCTTCTGCCGGAACGGTGACGAAGTACCAAGGAGCCGGGCCAACCCAGTGCCAAAGCTCACCGCTGAACTCAAGCCTGATCACCTGTAGCGTCCACTCCTCCGTCAGAAATCAGGCCCCAGAAATCTTCGGACGCCAGCGAGTTGCGGCCCGGGGATACGCCGACCTCCTGACGTCCCAAGGCTAATGGCAGTTGCCGTCAGTTCCTGACGTGTTCGGCAGCCCCCGGGAAATCGGGAAGAGGCCTCCCCTCAGACGCTCAGCGTCTTCGCGCAGCGGTAGAGGTCGCGGTTCACGTCCTTGCGCTTCTCCCAGGTCTCCGGGAGAGGCGTGAAGCCGATTTCGCCGTTCTGCCGCCCCACCATCACGTCGCTGTGTCCGTCCATCAGGGCGTAGACGGCAGCCTCGCCCAGGCGGCTCGCCAGCACCCGGTCGCTGCTGACGGGCGTGCCGCCGCGCTGGATGTGGCCCAGGATGCTGACCCGCGTCTCCAGGCCGGTGCCCGCCTCGATGGCTTGAGCGACGCCCAGCGCCCCGCCGGGAAAGCCCTCCGCCACGATGATGATGGAGCTGGCCTTGCCCTTCGACACGCTCTCCTGCACGATCTCGACGATGCCGTCTACCGGCTTGGGATCTTCGGGGATAAAGACTTCCTCGGCGCCCCCCGCCACCGCCACGTCGAGCGCGATGTGCCCGGCGTGGCGGCCCATCACCTCGATCACGAAGATGCGCTCGTGCGAGGCGCCGGTGTCGCGCAGCTTGTCCACCGCGTCGAGCGCGGTCTCGACCGCCGTGAAGTAGCCGATGGTGTGGTCGGTGCCGTACAGGTCGTTGTCGATGGTGCCGGGCAGGCCGACCACCGGAATCCCGTGTTCCTGCTGGAGGAAGTGCCCGCCGTGAAAACTGCCGTCGCCGCCGATCACGATCAACCCGTCCACCCCCCAGTCGCGCAGGTATTGCGCGCCGCGTGCCCGGCCCTCCGGGGTGCGCCAGGTGTGCGAGCGTGCGGTCAGGAGGATAGTGCCGCCGCGCTGGATGATGTTCGCCACGTCGCGCGCCCCGATCAGGCGCATATCCCCCCGGTGCAGGCCGGAAAAGCCCCGCCGCACCCCCACGACCTCGATGCCGTGGTGGGTCGCCGTGCGCACCACCGCGCGAATCGCCGCGTTCATGCCCGGCGCGTCCCCCCCGCTGGTGAGGACGGCGACGCGCCTGACGCCCCTGGGATTGGGGTGGTCGAGGACGGGGGCGATGTTGGTCTCGTTCTGGCTGGCTTCGTTGGGGCTGGTCTCGGTCACGGAACTCCTCGGGGAAGGTGTGGGGGCGTCAGGCGCCTTGCGTCACCCGCAGGGCCAGGGCGTAAGCGTCATTCTTACGCAAACCCCGGGCGATGAGCAATTCCCGGATGTCTCGGGCGCTCCTGCCCTCGGCGGCCCAGCCCCGCGCCAGGGCCGTATGGTCGGGCACCTCCTCACCGGGGGCCGCCTCCCCCGCCGGGCGCCCCGCCACGACGACCACGATCTCCCCGCGCACCTCCCCCGCAAAGTGGGAGGCGAGGCCCTCCAGCGTTCCGCGCGCCGTCTCCTCGAAGCGTTTGGAGAGTTCACGGGTCACGCTCGCCTGCCGCGTGGGGCCGCACACCTCCGCAAGGTCGTTCAGGGTGTCGGTGAGGCGGTGCGGGCTCTCGTACAGCACGGTCGTCTCGGCTCGGGCGGCGACGGCGGCGAGGCGTTCGCGGCGCTCCCTGCCGGAGCGGGGCAGGAAGCCCTCGAAGGTGAAACGGGCGTTCGGGAGACCGGACAGGACCAGGGCGGGGACGAAGGCCGTGGGACCGGGCAGCACCTCGACCGGGATACCTGCCGTGATGGCCGCCCGCACGAGTTCCGCGCCCGGGTCGCTGATCCCCGGCGTGCCCGCGTCGGTCACGTAGGCAAGGCGGGGGTGTTCTTCCAGCACGGCGGGAGCCCGGTACATGGTGTGGGCGTCGAGCCGCACGAGGGGTTTGCTCACCCCCAGATGCGTGAGGAGCGCCCCGGTGCGCCGCGTGTCCTCGCAGGCCACGGCGTCCGCGCCGCGCAGCACCTCCACCGCCCGGAGGGTGATGTCCCCGAGGTTGCCCACCGGGGTCGGCACGAGCCAGACGTGGGGGGCGGGAGCCTCGGCGGTCACGGGGGGCCACCGGGAGTCGCCAGCGGCCAGTCGCCAGTCGCCAGGAGGAACCGCTGACGGCTGACGGCTGACGGCTGCCCGCTCCTAATCATTCCCCCCGTCGCCCACCCCGCCTACCAGCGCCGCCTCGGCGACCAGGCCGGGGGTCGGCTTGAGGCGCACCCGTACCTTGCGGGGGCGTTTGAGGGCGCTGGTGATGCGCGCCCGCAGCAACTCCGCCTCACCGACGGTGACGGTGACGACCGTGCCTTCCGGCAGCCTCGTTCCGATCAGGACGACCACGCCGTCCTCCACGATGCCCTTGTACGCCCTCATGCTTCTCTCCCCTGCGCGCGGCGCTGACGCCGCTCCGCGTTCGACAAGGCTTCTCTCAAGGCCACGATCTCCCCCTCCCGCGCACCACCCAGCCGCGCGTACCGGTCGATCACCTCCGCCGCCTCCCGCCGCCGGTCGAGCCGCAGCAGGACCATGCCGAGGTGTTCCCCCTGCACAAAATACGCCCGGGGATTGTCCGGCTCCGCCGCGACCTGCGCCCGCGCCCGCGCCAGCCGCTCCAGCGTGACCGCGTGGCGGCCCACCTGCCAGCGCACGAGGTAGGCCGCGAGCGCGAAGGTCAGCAGCGCCCCGAGCGCCGAGGCCGTGTAGACCTCCGGCACGCCGAGTTGCGCGCCCAGGCGCACCGTCAGCGGAAAACAGAACGCCAGCACGACGAGCACGGCCAGGGTCGCCGCGTAGTTCAAGGTTCCTCCCGGTGGGGGGGGACACGCGACCGGAAGCCCATGGCGCCAGTGTAGCGGGAGGGCCAGGCAGGCGACCTTGATCTCTCGTTGCCTGTGCCCACGCCCTATCCTGCCCCCCATGCGCCTGCACCTGATCACCGTCGGCGACCCCCGTCTCGCCTACGCCCGCGCCGGGTGGGACGAGTACGAGCGGCGGCTGCGGCGCTACCACAAGGTGCAGGTCACCCGCGTCGCGGGCAAGACACGGACGCAGGAGTCGGAGGCCGTGGCCCGGGCGGCGGGCCGCGCCCCCCTGGTCCTCCTCGACCCGCGCGGGCGTCAGTTCACGAGCGAGGGCCTGAGCGCCTACCTCGACGCTCAGGCCCTCGGCGGCATCGGGGAACTCGCCTTCGTGGTCGGGGGCCCGGAGGGGCACACCGACGAATTGCGCGCCTCGGCCCACGGGCTCTGGAGCCTGTCCCAGCTCACCCTGCCGCACGACCTGGCGATGGTGGTGATGGCGGAGGCGCTCTACCGCGCGGCGACGATCAGCGCGGGGGAGCCGTACCACCGGGGGGGGTAAGTGGGAAGTGGTCAGTGGTGAGTGGGAAAAGATCGAGTCCACACCCCAGTGACCACGAACCACTTCCCTCCTCAGAACCTCAGCAGCAGCCCCGCCCGGTACACGTTCCGCGAGCCGAAGTTCCCCTCCGCGAAGCCCGAGAAGGGGCCCGGCAGACCGAAGCGGGCGCCGACGGTGGTCTGGAAGGACGCGCCGCCCCCGCCCAGCGGCAGCCCCACCCCCAGCCCGGCGTACGGCCGCAGCAGGAGCAGGTTCACGCTGAGCAGCGCGTCCGCGCCGACCCGGGTCTCGCCCCCGCTGGTCAACCCCCGGTCGAAGGTGCCGCGCAGTTCCGTCTGGACCGGGCCGAAGCCCGCCACCCGGCTGTAGGCCCCGACATGCAGCCCCAGGTTCCCGATCCCCGCCTGCACCCCGAACTGCTCCGCCCCCGCCACTCCCGCCGAGAGGGCCACCAGCGCCACCACCGTCTTCAGTCGTCGCATGCGCCTAGTGTGGTCACGCGTGAGGCTCGGTGCATGAGAGGCGAGGAGCAGGGCCTGGAGGGAAAAGGAGAGTGGGAGACGACGACGCACCTCCCACTCCTCCCCCCTCGCCCCGGACTACACGCCCCGCACCTCGAAGTGCAGCCCCAGCGCCTGCGTCTCGGGGTTCGGGTCGTGGCCCGCCACGAGGGCATACCCGGCGTTTTCACGCGTCAGCCACGCGTCCATCACACGCTTCAGGTCGTCCAGGGTCACCCGCAGCAGACGGGCCTTGTACTCCTCCTGCACCTCGGGGGTGTATCCGGCCTGGTCGCCGTAGAATCGCAGGCGTCCCACGGTGTCCGGGCTCGTCAGGGGGTCGAGGGTCTTGCTCGCCGACAAGATCGCCTCGGTGAGTTCGCGCTCGTCCAGCAGTGCCGTGTCGAGGAAGGCGCGGGCGTCCCGGAAGACCTCGAAGGTGCGGGTGATGTGGGGGTCGCGGTAGCTCGACATGGTGAACACGCCGCCCCGCGCGTCGAAGCCCGCTCCGCCGCCGTACGCGCCGCCCTTCTCGCGGATTTCCTTGAGGAGGTACTCGCTTCTCAGGAGACGCGAGAGGACGAGCAGCGCCGGGCTGTCGGGGTGGGTGTACGGCACCGTGCGGAAGGCGACCGCGTTGAAGGCGACCGGCGAGTCCGCCGTGCGCGTCTGGGGCCCGCCAGCGAGGAGCCGGGGCGCGGGGTGGCCGACCGGGGCGTCCCCCCCGAACTCCCCTGTGACCGGCGCCACGTCGAGCCCGAGATCGTCGGCGGTCGCGGTGAGGCACAGCAGCGGCTTTCCGGCGAGGATCAGGTTACGGAGGCGGGCGAAGCGTTCCAGCAGCGCGTCCACCCCGTCCCCCTCCACGATCTCCTTGAGGGTGGCGAGGGCGGTCAAGCCGCTCAGGCGCTCCTCGATGCTCCCGGCGGGGCTGACCTGCGCGCTTGCGAGACGTTCGGCGTAGGCGCTGCCCGCGTTCACCACGCTCGCCTTGAGCCCGGCGAGGCGCTGCCTGAGAAGCTGCGTCAGCCGCTCGCGGTCAAACTCGGGGGCGGCGATCACGTCGTGGAGGACGAGGGCGAGCGCGTCCCCGTTGCGGGCGAGCGCCTTGCCGCTGAAGGTCAGCGAGAGGCGCAGGTCGTCGAGGCTGTCCGGCTTGCCGCCCACCCCCACGCTCGCGCTCACGCCGCCCGTGACGGCCTCGATGCGCCGCGCGAGGGCCACGTAATCCTGGCCCGCCGCCCCGCTGCGGGTGACCGCGAAGGCGTACAGGGGCAGGGTGTCCAGCAGGTCGCCCGGCAACTCGGGCAGGCGCACCTGCACGTCGAGGTAGGTCAGGCCCCCGGTGGGCTGGGGCACGCGGCCCACCAGCGCACGACCCTCTTCCTCGGTCGTGTACGGCGGTCGGGCGACGGTCGGCGGCACGTCCCCGAGGCCGAGGGTGGGCAGCACGTCGGGGTCACTCTCCTGCGCCTGGAGGGACTGGAGTTGCAGGCTCTCGCGGACGATGCGGGCGCGGTCCTCGTCGGTGAAGCCCGCGCTCAGCCGCTCGACGAGTTCGCGCTCGGCCTGCTCGGTGCGCGCGGCGAGGTCGGGGTCGGGCGCGAGGACGAGGGTCACCCGGTGGGGGTTGTCGAGGAGGTCTTTCTGAATCATCCGCTCGAACACGGGCCCCTGGGCGAGGTCGGTCCGCAGGCTCTCCAGCTCGGCGTCCAGCCGCAGGCCCGTCACCGGGTCGCCGCCGTACAGCCACGGGCCGAGGAGCCGGAACATGACTTGCAGGCCGTAGGGGGTCCCGGCGTTCGACACCTCCCGCTGCCCGATCTCGAACTGGTGCAGGCTGCTCTCGATGAGTTCGGGGTCGATGCCGCCCTGTGCGATGGCCGCGAGCGTGTCGAGGACGAGGGCCTGGACCTCGCCCGCCTTCCCAGCACCGACTCCCTTGAGGCCGACCGCGAAGGCACCCTCCCGGAAGTTGTCGCGGTAGCCGGAGAGGTCGGCGAGGGCGCTCCCCAGCCCCGACTCGATCAGGGGCCGGGTCAGGGGCGCCGCCGGGTTGCCGAGCAGCACGTCCGAGAGCACGCTCCAGCGCAGGTTGAGGTCAGCGTCGGTCGAGTGCCCGAGCTTCCAGGCCACGCTGACCTGGCCGCCGCGCTCCACGTCGGTGCCGGGGTAGGTCACGTCCACCCGGCGCGGCCCCTCGAACGCGGGCTGGTCGGGGATGCTCACGTCGAGGGTCTGGGGTGTGAAGCGCGACATGACGTGCGTCTCGATCTCGCCCAGCACCCGTTTCAAATCCACCCGCCCGTAGGTGTAGAAAAAGGCGTTGCTGGGGTGGTAGTGCGCGGCGTGGAAGGCGCGCAGGCCATCGTAGGTGAGGCCCGGGATGGCTGAAGGCGAGCCGCCGGAGTTGTTCGCGTAGGTGAGGTCGGGGTAGAGCGCCTTGCCGAACGCGCGGTACATCACCGCGCCGGGGCTCGCCATCGCGCCCTTCATCTCGTTGTAGACGACGCCCTGGAGCCTCAGCGGCGTGCTCGGGTCGTCGGGCGTCTCGAACTCGAAGCGGTGGCCGTCCTGGCGGAAGCTCTCGTAACGCAGCAGGGGAAAGAAGGTGGCGTCGAGGTAGACCGAGAGGAGGTTGTAGAAGTCCTGCTCGTTGCGGGTGGAGAAGGGGTAGGTCGTCCAGTCGCTCGCCGTCATCGCGTTCATGAAGGTGTTCAGCGAGCGCGGGATCATGGCGAAGAAGGGGTCGGGCACCGGGTAACGCTGCGAACCCATCAGCACGACGTGTTCGAGGATGTGCGCCACGCCGGTCGAGTCCTTCGGCACGGTCGGGAAGGTCACCCCGAAGGCGAGGTTGTCGTCGTCGCGGGCGACATGGGCGTGGCGGGCACCGAGGTCATGCCGCAGGAGCACGAGGGTGCCCTGCATCTCGGGCAAGCTTTCCACCCGCTCCACCGTGTAGCGCCCCAGCCGCTCGCCGGGAGCGGGGAGGGCGGGCAAGGTTTCGGTTGTCATGGAGGGAAGTCTAGCGCCGGGGCGCCACACGCCACAGCGCACTTGACACGAAGGAGGGGGCCCCCCACCCTCCGCCCCCTCCGGGTTCTCCGGGAGGCTCATGAAAGGTCGCTAGACTAGCTGCCATGCGACCGTTCGCCCTCCGCCGGGCCCTGCCCTTGTGCGCGCTGCTGACGAGTGGGGTGCTGCTCGCCGCCTGCGGCAGCACGACCTCGACCTCGACAGGCACCACCGGCACGTCGAGCACGAGCGACCCCCTGTATTTCACGACGACGAGCCTGCCCGTCGCGTACCTCGCCGAAATTTACGACGCGCCCGTGGGCGTGGCGGGTGGGGCGGGGCCGTACGCGCTGCGGGTGGGCTCGGGGACGCTGCCCCCCGGCCTCACCCTGCGCGGCGGGCGCCTGAGCGGCACGCCCACGAAGACGGGAACGTACACCTTCGCGGTGGAGGCGTCGGACGCCAACCTCAGCACCAAGGTCCAGTCCTACACCCTGAACATCGGCGAGCTGCCGCCGCTGGCCCTCAAGCCCCAGCTTCCCAGCGGGGAGATTCGCGGCGAGACGCGCATCCCGCTCAACATCACCGCGCCCCGCACCATCCGGGCCGCGCGGATGACCTGGGACCTCCCCGAGGGCGTGGCCGTCACCCGCGTGCAACCCGCTGAGGGGAGCGGCGTGCTGTTCTGGAAGCAGGCGGGGCGCACCCTGACGGTGGACGTGGGCTTCAAGACCGTGCCGCGTAGCGGCGCCCGTGTAGCGCTCGTGAGCGTCAGGCCGCCCAAAGCCGTCACCCTCGACGCGGGCCGCTTCGCCTTCGAGGCGCGCGACGGCACGGGCAAGGTGCTCGCCACCTCGGGCGCGGCGACCCCGGCTCCCGTCACCACGCCTGCTCCGGGCACGCCCGGCACCACCGCACCACCCGCACCCACCCCGACCGGAACGCAGACCGCCCCGGGTACCTCGACGACGACGAGCCCCGGCACCTCCCAGAACGGGGGCCAACCGTGAGGCGTGCTCTGACCCTGCTCGCTGCCCTCGCGCTGGGGGCTGCTCCCCTGGGTGCCCACGCGACGACCGCCCCCACCCTGACCCTGACCCAACAGGCGAGGAAGGCGGACGTGATCGTGCGCGCCACCCTCGGCACGCCGACGAACGTGACCGAGGGCGAGGCAATCTGGACCGTCTACCCCCTGACCGTGACCGAGACGGTGGCCGGGGACCCCGCCACCCTGCCGCAGCGGGAGGGCAGACCCGTGCTGTACGTCCTTCAGGGCCTGGAGGACCTGCCGGAACTGCGCGCCGGTCAGGAGGCCTTCCTGCTGCTCTACAGCCGAAGGATGGACAATCCCGTCGTGGGCTTCGCACAGGGCGTCTACCCGGTTGTGAACGGAAGGGTCACGCGCCCGGGCGACTCGACGGGCGCACGCGCCACGACCGCGTCCGGCCCCGCCACTCCGTCCGGTTCTGCGACGACGACCACGCCGGGGGCCCCGACTTCCACAACTCCCGGCACGGCGACCTCTCCCCCGGCGCCCGGCACCACGCCCCCCACGACCACTCCCGGTTCCGACGCGGCGACGGCCACCGCCAATCCCGCTGCGGGCAGCACCCCGGCCCCCGGTTCCGGCACGACAACGACGACAACCACGGCGCCGGGCACCACAGGCTCCACGACCACCTCCGGCGCGGGCGCGACCAACGCCACCCCGGCCACCAGCAGCGCCCCGGCTTCCGGCTCCACAACCTCCACGCCCGCTTCCGGTGCGGCCACTTCCACCTCCACCCCTGGCAACGCCGCACCCGCCACGGCAACCCCGACTCCCGTGAACGACCCGAACGCCATCCCCAGCGATCCTGCCCGCTTCCGTGACGCCCTGCGCGCCGCCCGGGAGGGAAGATGAGACGCGCGCTGTTTCTGGCCCTCGCCCTCGCCGCCGGGGGGGTGCAGGCCGCCACCGTCAAGCTGAGGCCCCAGGGCGCCGAACTGACCAAAGCCGTGCAGGACGCCCTCGCGGCGCTGGGGACACGGGAGCTACCCGTCACGCTCGATTCCAGCGGCGGCCCCCTCCTGACCGTGGGCGGCAGCGGCCCGACCGCCGCCGTGCCCTTCAACCCGGACGTGGTCGCCCGCACCGTGACCGTGCGGGGCGAGCGGCGCATCGAACTGAACCCGCAGGGACCGCTGCCCCTCGCGCAGGCCATCCGCTCGGCCCTCACCGACGAGCTGGGGCTGACGGCGTGGACGCCCGACGCCGCCCGCACCCGCTTGAGCGGCGCCGACCTCAACGGTGACGGGAAGATCGACCTCACCGACCTCGCCCTCTTGATGAACAACTACGGCAAGACGGGCGCGACGGTAGGCGACCTGAACCAGGACCGCCGGGTGGACGACGCGGACTTGCGGCTCTTCGCGGCGCAGTACAAGCCTTGACCGAGGAGAGAGGGTTCGAGGAGGTGCTGGAAGGTCGCCTCTTGCGTCACAGGGCGGGGGTGGGCTCTGGCCGTCAAGGTCAGGCAAGGATCGGGAGAACTTCGTGTGGGCGACGGCTTGAGCATCACGAGACCCGGCATTTCACCGGAGGCTTGCCGCATCGCTGGTTATCCCCAGCACCCACGAAGATTTTCTCTGGACCGAGAACCCTCCCTGGCCTTTCTCGTTCGTGACTGGACCTCCGACACTCCCCCTGAAGAGTGTGTGGGTGCAACCGTCTCCCTCGCACCAGAGCCCATCCCCTGACCCTTCCCCCTGCTACCCTTCCCCCATGACGAGGGACGAGCCACGGCAAGGCTGGGAGGAGCAGGACACCATCGACCTCCAGGACTTCCTCAAGCTGCGCGGGCTGGTGGAGACGGGCGGCGAGGCGAAGTTCCGGGTACAGGGCGGCGAGGTGCGGCTCAACGGCGTGATCGAGACGCGGCGGCGCAAGAAGCTGCGGCGCGGCGACATCGTGGAGTACGCGGGCGAGCGCGTGCGGGTGGACTGGTGACGGCGGGGGAGGCGCACGCGCGGGCGCTCACCGACTTCCGGCGCCGCAAGGACGAGCATTTCGCCTCGGGGCGCGGGCCGATTCCTGAGGCAGAGCTGGCGAGCTTTCGGGGCCTGAGCTACTACCCGCCCGACCCGGCCTGGGCCCTCACCGTTCCGGTCGAGCGGGCGGACGGGGCGGAGGTCACGCTGGGCACGAACACGGGCGAGACGCGCATGATGGCCCGCTTCGGCACGGCGACGGCGGACCTACCCGGCGGCCCGCACACCTTCACCCTGTACGCCCCTCCCGGCGAGGACTTCCCCGAGCGGGTCTTCGTCCCCTTCCGCGACGCGACGAGCGGGCCGGAGACGTACGGGGCCGGGCGCTACCTCGACGCGCCCCTCGTCCGGGCGCCGGGGGGTGACGGGATGCTCGTCCACCTCGACTTCAACCTCGCCTATCACCCGTATTGCGCCTACGGAGAGGGGTGGACGTGCCCCCTGCCCCCGCGCGAGAACTGGGTGAGTCAGCCCATAGCCGCCGGGGAGCGGTTGCCGGGCGCCCTGGCCTGAACCCTCAGCGGTGGACCAAGCCCGGATTCGGCCACAGCCGCAGGTTGACGGGCCCGGCGGCGTCCCCCAGATCGACCGGCCCATAGGCGCGCGAATCCAGGCTCTCGCCGACGAGGCGGTTGTCGCCCAGCACCCAAACCTTGCCGGGGGGCACGCGCAAGGGGGGCTGGTCGGTCAGCACGCCGCCATTGACGTAGCTCTCCGCGATGGCCCGCCCGTTCACGATCACGCGCCCGTCCGTGATGGCGACCGTATCACCCGGCAGGCCCAGCACGCGCTTGATGTTGTAGGGGCGGTGCCGCACCCCCCAGACGGTCTCGTAGCTGTAGGGGCTGTCCGCCGGGGACTTGAAGATGAGCAGGTCGCCCCGCCGGGGGTAGGGGGTCGGCAGGCCCCAGGCGCGCAACCAGCGCGGGTACTTCAGGAGCACAAGCAAGTCCCGGTTGTGGAGGGTGGGATTCATGCTGTTGCCGTCCACCCGGGCGAGGGTCGCCACGAAGGTCGTGAACAGCCACACGGGCAGCAGCGCCCCGAGCACCCAGACCCGCCAGAAGGTCCGCAGCTCGGCGGGGATCGTCCCGGCGAGGGGCCTGCGGGAGGGGACGGGCGTCACGCGGGGCATGGTAGCAGCGGGCTCGCGGGGGCAGAGGACGGGGGTCACCCTTCCTTCACGCCCGCTTCAGAGTCCGGGCCGGGGGGAAGGTGGGAGCTTACGCTGGGCGGCATGACCCAGCAGGAACTGATCGTAGACAGGTACCACGAGGGCAACGGCACCCCCGCCTCGCCCGGCAAGACCGTGCGGGTCCACTACACGGGCACGCTGGAGGACGGCCGCAAGTTCGACTCCAGCCGCGACCGGGGCGAGCCCATCGAGTTCCCGCTGGGCGTCGGCTACGTCATCCCCGGCTGGGACCAGGGCGTCGCGCAGCTCCGGGTGGGCGACAAGGCGCGGCTGACCATTCCCCCTCACCTCGGCTACGGGGCGGCGGGCGTTCCCGGCGTGATTCCGCCGAATTCCACCCTGATCTTCGACGTGGAACTCGTGGACGTGCGCTGAGGCAAGGTCCGCCAGCGCCCAGCTTCCAGCCGCCAGAAAAGAAGCAGGGGGATCGCTTCGGGACAACAGGAACGCCCCGCACCTGACTCTCCGGTGCGGGGCGTTTCCAGCTCGACGTTCAGCCGCCGCCCGTGCCCACGTCGTCGTCGCCGACGTTGTTGCCCTGGCCGTCGATCAATTCCGCCTCCTCCATGCTGAGGTCGGTGGTGCCGGGGCTGTCCTGCACGACGCCGGACTGGGGGGTGGGGTACTTCGTCGCGCTCTCGGAATCGGTGCTGCGCTGGGCCTGGGGGGCACCCGGCTGCTCGTCGTCGCTGCGTCCGGTCATGGGGGGCAGCGTAGGCGTGCCCGGCCGGGGCCGTGTGTGCCGGGCGTGAAGTGGGGTTCACGGCGCCGGATTGACGCCCCGGCGCCGTCCCCCTAAGCTCCCCGGGAAGAACATTGTGAGGTCCCTTGCGATGATCCGGGGAGCCTTCGTTCTGGCCGCTGGCCGCGACACGGCCCCCTTCCGCCTCTCCCCCTGACAGGACCCCGCCATGACCCCACCCGACGCCGCCTCCCCCCACCACCTCCTGCTGGGCAGTTGCGACTACCCCGAGCATGTGCCGCGTGACTGCTGGGAGACGTACGCGCGGCGGCAGCGCGAACTCGGCCTGACCTTCGTGCGCCTCGCCGAGTTCGCCTGGAGCCGCCTGGAGCCCCGGCCCGGCGAGTTCGACTGGGCGTGGCTGGACGAGGCGGTGGAGGCGTACCACCGGGAGGGGCTGCGGGTGGTGCTGTGTACCCCCACCGCGACCCCGCCTGCGTGGCTGATCCGGACGCACCCCGAAATCCTCCCCGTGGACGAGGAGGGCCGGGTGCGCGAGTTCGGCTCGCGGCGCCATTACGACTTCGCCTCGCCCGTGTACCGGGAACACTCGCGGCGGATCACCCGGGCGATGGCCGAGCGGTACGGTCAGCACCCAGCGGTCGTGGGCTGGCAGACCGACAACGAGTTCGCCTGCCACGGCACCGGGAGGAGCTACGGCGGGGCGAGCGCGGCGGCCTTTCCCGGCTGGCTGCGGGAGAGGTACGGCACCCTGGACGCGCTGAACGAGGCGTGGGGCAACGTCTTCTGGAGCATGGAGTACGGCGACTGGGGGCAGATCAAGCCGCCGAACCTGACCGTGACGGAGGCGAACCCGGCCCACATCCTCGACTTCTCCCGTTTTGCGTCGGACCAGATTGCCAGCTTCCAGCGCGAGCAGGTAGACCTCCTGCGCGAACTCTCGCCGGGTCGCTTCGTCACCCACAACTTCATGATCTTCGAGAGCGGCTTCGACCACTACGAGGTGGCGCGCGGCCTCGACTTCGCCACCTGGGACAACTACCCGACCGGGATGCTGGAGTTCTTCGCGCAGGGGATCGTAGGCGAGGAGGACAGGAACCACTTCGCCCGCACCGGACACCCCGATCTGGTGGGATGGAATCATGACGTGTACCGGGGGCTGCTGAGAGGAGCGGGCAGACTGGGGCGGGAGGGCGAGGGCACTCCGAACGGCTTCTGGGTGATGGAGCAGCAGTGCGGGCAGGTGAACTGGGCCCCCTTCAACCCTCTGCCCGCCGATGGAGCCGTCGCCCTCTGGACGGCGCAGGCGTGGGCGCACGGGGCGGATGTGGTCAGTTACTTCCGCTGGCGGGCCGCCACGATGGCGCAGGAGGTCCTGCACTCGGGGCTCTTGCGGCACGACGAGACGCCCGACCGGGGGTACGCGGAGGTGGCGGCGCTCAATCAGGCCCGCTTCCCCCTCGGCGAGGTGCCCGCGCGGGTGGCCCTCCTCCACGATTACGAGAGCCTGTGGCTGCTGGGCGCGCAGCCCCACAGCGCCTCGCTGAGCTACTGGGCGCAGACGGTGACGTACTACCGGGCGCTGCGTTCCCTCGGGGTGGACGTGGACATCCTGCACCCGGACGCGGACCTGGGCGGGTACGCGGTCGTCGTCGCCCCGGCGATCACGCTGGCGACCGAGGAACGCGCGGTGCGGTGGGCGACGGCGGTGGAGGGCGGCGCGCGGCTGGTCTGCGGGCCGCGCACGGGCTTCCGCACCCCGAGTGGGCAGGCTTGGGCACAGGGGCAGCCGGGACCGCTCGCCGAGTTGCTGGGCGTGCGCCTGTTGCAGTTCGACTCGCTGCGGTCCGGGCTCACCCAGAAGGTCGCAGGGCCGGAAGGCGACTTCCAGGCTCACGCCTGGGCGGAGAGCTACCGGCTGGCGGGAGCGGAGGCAACCCACACCTACGTCGGAGGCCCGCAAGGCGGCCTGCCCGCCGTGACCCGCCAGGGCCGCGCCACGGTGATCGGCGCCCACTCCGACGCCCTGATCCGCGCCGTGCTGCGGGACGTGCTCGCCGAGGCGGGGGTCGAGACGGTGGACCTCCCCGACGGGGTGCGCCTCAGCCGCCGGGCGGGCGTGACGCTGGTGCAGAACTGGAACCCGGAGGCGGTGACGTGGGAGGGCCGGACGCTCGCCCCCGTGAGCTTCGAGGTCGTGGAGGAGTCTACCCCGGCGGGTGACGATCCCCGCCCGGCGCGGTTAGGGTAGGCCCATGAAAGCGGAGCGACCATGACCCAGCCCTCCCCCACCTTCCATGCCGAGGACTTCGAGAAGCCCGACGGGCGCGAGCTGACCCTCTACGGCCTGGAGCCCGTGCGGGTGGAGTCTGAGATTCCCACCCCCGGCGACCCGGTGCAGGCCCGCCCGGTGATGCGCTGGCACCCCCTGCGCTCCGAGTGGGTGATGTACGCCGCGCACCGCCTCAACCGCACCTTCCTGCCCCCGCCCGACTACAACCCGCTCGCGCCCATTCAGGAGGGGGGCCACCCCACCGAGCTGCCGCGCGGCGTGTACGACCTCGCCGTCTTCGAGAACCGTTTTCCCAGCCTGACCCTCGACGCGCCCGAGCCTGAGCCCGTCCAGGGCGCGGTGGTCCGGGCGGGCGTGGGCCGCTGCGAGGTCGTCGTCTTCAGCCAGAGCCCGGAAGGCCGCCTCGCCGACCTGACGCCCGGGCAGATGACCCTCCTGATCGAGGTCTGGGCCGACCGCACCACCCGCCTCGCGGCGACGGGCAAGATCAGGAGCGTCCTCGCCTTCGAGAACCGGGGGGTCGAGGTCGGTGTCACCCTTCACCACCCGCACGGGCAGATCTACGCCTACGACCATATCCCGCCCGTGCAGGCGCGGCTGCTCGATTCGGCGCGGGGGTACATGGAGAAGAACGGGCGCCCCTGGCTCGCCGACTTCGTGGCCGGGGAGCGGGCGGCGGGGCTGCGGGTCCTCCACGACGAGGGCGCGGCCCTGAGCGTCGTGCCCCCCTTCGCCCGCTACACCTACGAGACCTGGGTACTGCCCGCCCGCCCCGTCGCCCTGCTGAGCGACCTGAGCGCGGAGGAGAAGGCCGCCTTCGCCCGGACGCTGAAAGACGCCCTGCTGCGGCTGGACGCCCTCTTCGGCGTGCGGATGCCGTACCTCCTGACCGTCCACCAGGGCCCGGTGGGAGGCGACCCTCACCCCGAGTTCCCCCTCCACATCGAGATTTACCCGTACCTGCGCGCCCCGGGCCGCATGAAGTACCTCGCGGGCACCGAGCAGGGCGCGGGCGAGTTCGCCAACGACAAGCTGCCGGAGGTCGCCGCGCAGGAGTTGCGGAACCTGACGGTGTAGCTGGGAAGGACAGGTCGAGAGGTCGTCTGCGTTGCGGCGTGGACGACCTCGCTGCCTACAATGCGCGGGTGACCTCTGCCCCTGCGCTGCCCCGCCCCGTCATCCTCGACGGCGACCCCGGCCTCGACGACGCCATCGCCTGGCTGCTCGCGCTGGCGAGCCCGGAGGAGGTGCGGGTGCTCGGCGTGACGACCGTGCACGGCAACGTCGGCCTGCCCCTCACCACCCACAACGCCGGGGTGACGCTGGCGCTGGCAGGGGCGCAGGTGCCCGTGCACGCCGGGGCAGACCGCCCGCTCGTCCGCCCTCCGCTGACGGCGGCATCAGTGCATGGGGACAGCGGCCTTCCCGCCGCCGATCTTCCTGAACCGCTCCGGGCACCCGAGGCCGAGCACGGCGTCGATTTCATCATCCGCACCGTGCGCGAACGGCCCGGCGAGGTTACCCTCGTCGCCACCGGGCCGCTCACCAACGTCGCGCTCACCTTCCGGCTGGCCCCCGACCTGCCCGCTCTGCTGCGCGAGGTCGTGTGGATGGGCGGGAGCACCGGGGGAGGCAACCGCACCCCTGCAGCCGAATTCAACGCCCTCGCCGACCCGCACGCCGCCCACATCGTGCTGGGCTCGGGTGTGCCCCTGCGGATGTTCGGGCTGAACGTCACCATGCAGGTCATCGCCACGCCGGAGCGGCTGGACGCCCTGCGCGCCCTGGACAACCGGGCGGGGGCCGTCAGCGCCGAACTCCTCACCTTCTACGCTGGGGTGTACCGCGAGCGCTACGGTCTGGATGGCGGCGCCCTGCACGACCCGGTCGCCGTAGCCGCCGTGCTGCGCCCGAACCTGTTCGACATGAAACCCATGTCCGTGCAGGTCGAGCTTCAGGAGGGATTGAACCTCGGGCGGACGGTGTGCGACCTGTACGGGGTGACCGGACAGCCCGCGAACGCGCAGGTAGCGGTCGGCGTGGACGCGGAGGGCGTGTTCGGCCTGCTGCTGGAGCGGCTGGGCAGGCTGCCCTGACCGTCGTCTTTGCTCCTCCCCCTTGAGGGGGGAGGCCGGGTGGGGGTGAGCGAGCAGAGCAGTCCAGCCCCACCAGTTGCCCAACCTCCTGCCGCCATCCACCTACTCCTGCCCCACCCGAACCGCCTCCTCGTCCGCTTCGAGCGGCTGGAAGCGGGCACGCAGGAGCCGGAAGGTCTCGTCGCTGATCGGCAGGGCGTCGGGTTTGGCATTCCTCGACCTGACCCGCCTCAACGCTTCCTCGTCAGGCAGGGTCAGGGCGTACAGGGTGAGGGGCACCCCGAGCGCGGCGGCCTTCGCGCGCAGGGCGTCCCGGTCCGCCCGCCTCCAGTACCCGTGGTCGAGGATGACGGGCACGCCGAGGTCGAGGGCGCGGGTCCACTGCCCCTCCATCAGGGTCATCACGCGGGCGAAGGCGGGCGGGAACTCCTCGGCGTTCAGGTTCGGGCCGTACAGGGCGACCATCCACTCGTCCGGGGTGAAGCGCATTCCGGGCAACTCGCGCTCCAGCCACCCGGCGAGGGTCGTCTTGCCGCTCCCGACGAAACCGTGCAGGGCGTGGATGCGGGGCTCAGCCATCCGCACGAATCGGCACCACCCCGCCCTCCGGCAGCCGGTAGGCGACGAGGGTGCGGGTCACGAGGTCGGCGATCACGTACGGCACCGGGTACGCGGCGAGGCGCAGGTCGGTGGGGCTGGGCGAGGCCGGGCCGCGCGGGTGGCTGTGGTACAGCGCGACGAGGGTCAGGCCGCCCGCCTCCATCGCCCGCAGCGCCCGCAGCAGGTGTCCGGGGTCGGCGAGGTATGTGCTCTCGGGCTCGGGCGCGATGTTGGGCAGGGGGTAGAGGGCGACCGCCTCTCCCACCCCGGGCCGGGTGTGGCCGCCGAGCACGCCGACGCACTCGCGCGGGGCCTCGCGCCCGGCGTGCTCCCACAGGGCGTCCGCGAGCGGCGGGGGGAGGATCAGGGCCACCCGGGCATTATCGGGCCGGGGCGCGGCGCGGTGACGGTATTCTGCCCCACACCCCATCCCCGCCGCGAAAACGCGCGCTGGGCGCGGCAGAGAAAGTAAGGCTGGGGTACAATTCTGCCCATGGCGAAGGCTCGTGCAAAAAGCGCTCCTCCCGCGAACCGCTTCGACGGGGAGGCGCTGGGGCTGGTGCTGTTCGCGCTGGGGATCTTCCTGGCGGTCACGCTGACCCTGCCCCAGGTCGCGGAGGGCGGGTTCATGACACAGGCGCACGGGGCGCTGACCGGGTGGCTGGGCTGGGGAGCCTACCTCCTGCCCGTCGTGCCCGTGGCGTATGGGGTGCTGGTGTTCCTGGGGCGGGACCTGAGGGGCCTGACCCGCCGCGTGCTCGGCGGCGTGGTCGTCGTGGCCTCGCTCCTCGCGCTCCACGAGGTCTTTTCCCCGGGCGCGGCGGGCAAGGGAGCGGCGAGGGTGATGGGGCCGGTGGTGGACGCCCTGAGCCTCGCGGCGGCCCTCTTCCCGCTCGTCACCCTGACCCTCGGGCTGGAAATCATGCTGCGGCTGCGGCCCCTCACCCTGCTCAAGGGGCTCTTCCGGCGCCTGAGCGTCCTGCTGGGCGGGGCGACCACCCGGGTGCAGGGAGTGATCGAGACCCGGCAGGAGGGGCGCGAGGCGGCCCGGGCGCGGGCG
Source organism: Deinococcus aetherius (assembly GCF_025997855.1). Classification (NCBI taxonomy): domain Bacteria; kingdom Thermotogati; phylum Deinococcota; class Deinococci; order Deinococcales; family Deinococcaceae; genus Deinococcus; species Deinococcus aetherius. The sequence continues at coordinate 668,516 of NZ_AP026560.1, read as the reverse complement.
GGGGTGCGGCAGGGGCTGGCGGCGCAGGCCCGCGACCTCGACGCGCTGCGGCGGCTCTACCCGGAGGCCCGCGAACTGGGGGGGCTCGACGAGGAGGTCCGCGCCGCCCGCCGCGAGGTGCGTGCTCTCGACGAGGCGGGCCTGAAGGGCATGGAGGGCGAGCTGGGAAGGTGGCGCGAGAGCCTGGGCACCTTCGCCCGGGGCGCCGCGCGTGACCTGCGGGAGGCGGTCACCCGCGAGGCTCCCGACGCGGGAGCCCAGGCGGAGGCCGTGGCGAACGAGGTCCGCGCCGGACGCCACGAGCTGAGCGTCGAACTCCCCAGCACCCTGGCGAGCGGCGCCCTGGAGCGGTTGCGCCGCAACATGGTCGCCGACCTGCAACGCCTTTCCGGCCGGGCCGGAAAACTGGAGCGCGAGCGTCAGGCGACCCTCAAGGCGCTGGCGAAGGCGGACGCGGCCACCCTGGCGCGTGAACTCCCCGCATGGCGGGAACGCGAGCGGGCGTGGCGCGAACTCGCCGAGGACTTCACCGCCTGGCAGGGGCGCGAGCGGCACTACCCCGGCTGGCCCGACCTTGCGGCGGCCTTCGACCGCGCCCCGACAGAGATCGCCGCCACCCTCGCCGAGGCGCTGGCGGGTGACCCCGACGGGACCCTGAGTGCCCAGGAGGAGTGGCGGGGCCGCCTCGCCCGCGCCCAGGAGGAGGCGCTGGAGCGGGTGCAGGCGATGGCGGTGGGGGGAAATGACCTCCCAGCTCCCGCCCTCGACTTCGACTTCACCGGGGAGCCTCCTGCCCGTGAAGGCCACCCCGCCACGACCGGGGAGGGCCAGCCCGTCCCCCTCTCCCCTCCCCCGTCCACCACCGTGATCGGCGCCGTGCCCCCCCGTGCCTCCGAACCGCTTCTCGGCGCGGCGGGCGTGCAGGCGAGCGCCCCCGCCCGCCGCGCTGCCCAGGCCACGCTGGAGGAGGAAGAGGAGGAAGAGAGCGCCGCCCCCTGGGAGAGCGCGCAGCCAGGGCGCCGCCGCCCCAACCAGGGCGCCGTGGACCTCGCCCTCCCCGGCTACGACCTGCTCGACCCCCTGCCCGTGGGCACGGTGAACCCCGCGCAGCTCGACGTGGCGGCGCGGCAGCGGGCGGCGGTGATCGACCAGACGCTGCGGCACTTCGGCCTCCAGGCGCGGGTGGTGGACTTCGCGCGGGGACCGACGGTGACCCGCTACGAGATCGAGCCCGCCCCCGGCGAGAAGATCAGCCGCATCGCTTCTCTCTCGAACGACCTCGCGCGGGCGCTCGCGGTGGGCGGGGTGCGCGTGGAGGCGCCCGTGCCCGGCAAGAGCGTGATCGGCCTGGAAGTGCCCAACACCGAGCGCGAGCCCGTGACCTTCCACCAGGCGGCGGCCTCGGGCACCTTCCGGGGAACGCGGGCGAAGCTCCCGATCATCCTGGGCAAGAGCATCGACGGCGAACTCATGGTGGGCGACCTCGCCAAGATGCCGCACCTCCTCATCGCGGGTTCGACGGGCTCGGGCAAGTCGGTGTGCGTGAACACGCTGATCACCTCGCTGCTCTACCGCTACCTGCCCACCGAGCTGCGTTTCCTGATGGTGGACCCCAAGATGGTCGAACTCACCCCCTACGACGGGATTCCCCACCTCGTGCGGCCCGTGGTGACGAACCCGATGGACGCGGCGGGGGTGCTGCTGGGCGCGGTGGCGCACATGGAGCGGCGTTACAAGATGATGAGCCAGGTCGGCGCGAAGAACCTGGAGCAGTACAACGCGAAGATGCGGATGGTGGGCGACCCCGAACTCCCGCACCTCGTCATCATCATCGACGAGCTGGCCGACCTGATGATCACCTCGCCCAAGGAGGTCGAGTCGGCGATCATGCGCCTGGCGCAGATGGCGCGCGCGACCGGGATGCACCTCGTCCTGGCGACCCAGCGCCCCAGCGTGGACATCCTGACCTCCCTCATCAAGGTGAACGTGCCGGCGCGCATCGCCTTCGCGGTGAGTTCGAGCCACGACTCGCGCACCATCCTCGACGCGGTGGGCGCCGAGCGACTGACCGGCATGGGTGACATGCTGTTCTATCAGCCCGGCCTGATCAAACCCCTGCGCCTCCAGGGTCCCTACATCTCCGAGGTCGAGTCGGCCCGGATCACCGACGAGCTGCGGCGGCAGGTCTTCGACGACGTGTTCGTGGAGGAGTACGGCGCGGACTTCGACGGCACCGTCTCGGCGAGCGGGCCCACCACCGACAAGGCGAACATGGACTTCAGCGACCCTCACCTGCGTCAGGCCGCGCTGATCTGCATCGAGGAGGGCCAGGGCAGCGTCTCGCGGCTGCAACGGCGCCTCTCGGTGGGCCACGCCCGGGCGGGCAAGCTGATGGACATGCTCGAAGCTATGGGCATCGTCTCCAAGCACCAGGGCAGCAAGCCGCGCGAGGTGCTGATCACCGAGGCCGACCTGCCGGAGTATTTCGGGCGGTAGGGCACCCGGACGCGGCGGGGGTGGGTGGGGAGAAGAGCCTCCCCACCCCCGGTTCCTTGTGCACCCAGGCAACTCGGGAACACAAGACGAGACGACGCCTCCAACCGCTCACCTGCACGTCTCGCCGAGCTTGATTTCCCCCGTGGAGCAAAAGAAAAACTGGTCGTGCATAAGAATGAAACCTGAATGAGGACAGCGTCAAATGACGCGGGGCATTTGTTTATAGCTTCTGTCTCAACCGCTACCGAAGTTGCTTTTCACGGCAACGTGGTGAAGATTGGGAAGCGGACATTTCAGCCCAGAGGTGAGTTCATGAAGAAGCAAACCAGCCTGATCACGCTCAGCCTGCTGCTCGCGACGCCCGCGCTCGCCGGGGGTGGCGGTGCACCCGCGACGCGGCCCGCGACGGCGACGGCCTGCCAGCCCATCGCGCAGCTCATCACGAACGACCCCCAGTTCAGCACGCTGCTGACGGCGGTGCAGGCGGCGGGCCTCGCCGAGACGCTGTCGAGCGGCCAGTACACGGTGTTCGCGCCGACGAACGCGGCCTTCGCCAAGCTCCCCAGCGACACGCTCGCGGCGGTGCTCAACGACCCCGAGCAGCTTCGCGCCGTGCTGCTCTACCACGTGGTTCCTGGCAAGGTCACCTCCCAGCAGGTGCGGAGCTTGCGCAGCGTCAAGACCGCGCAGGGCGGCAACCTCACCGTGAGCGTGTCGGGCAACACTGTCCGCATCAACAACGCGAACGTGATCCGCGCGGACTTGAGCGCCTGTAACGGCGTCGTCCACGTGATCGACGCGGTGCTGGTGCCCCCGGCGGCCGCCGCTCCCGCCGCCGCCACCCCCGCTCCGGCCCCGGCCCCGGCTCCCGCAGCCGAGGCGCCCGCCCCGGCCGCCACCACTCCGGCCGCGCCCGCGCCTGCCGCCACGACTCCTGCCGCCCCGGTGGCCGTCACCTCGTTCGACGTGAGGAGTATCCCCTCGCTGCCCCTGACCGGCGCGACCGTCAGCTCGACCGGCACGGCCACGTCCACGACGACGGACTCGGCGGCGACCACGACCACCACGGACACCGCCGCCACGACGACCACGGACACGGCGACCACCGCGACGGACACCACGACGACGGACACCGCCACGGCCACGACGGATACGGCGACGACCGCGACCACGGATACGGCCACCGCGACCACGGATACGACGGCGAGCGCTGACACCTCGGCGACGGTGCAGGCGAACACGCTGTACGACGTGATCGTGGCTGACGACCGCTTCAGCACGCTGCGGGATCTGCTCAGCGACGCCGGGCTGACGGAGATGCTCACGACGGGCGAGTACACCGTGTTCGCCCCGACGAACGAGGCCTTCGCCGCCGTGCCCGCCGACACACTCGCCGTGCTTGCCAGCAACCCCGAGGCGCTGCGCCAGGTGCTGTCCTACCACGTCGTCGCGGGGCGCCAGACCGCCCAGGGGCTCGCGGGCGCGACCCAGCTCACCTCCGCCGAGGGCAGCGCCCTGCCCCTGAGCCTGAGCGGCACCACCCAGCAGGTCGGCAGCGCCACCGTCACCGAGACGATCACCACCGCCAGCAACGGCACGATCTTCGTGATCAATCAGGTGCTGCTGCCCCCCAACCTGACGCTGCCCGCCCCCGCCTCCGACACGTCCTCCACCTCCACCGACACGGCGGCGGGGACGGCTACGACGGGCACGGCGACCACCGGGACCGGCACGGCCAGCGGCACCTCGACGACGGGAACCACGGGCACCTCCACGACGGACACCTCGACCACCGGGAGCGGCACGACCAGCACAACCACGGGGACGACGGGGACCACTGGAACGACGACCACGGGCGCGACGGGCACGTCCACCGGGACTGCCGCGACGGGAACCACCGGAACGGCGACCGGCACGACCTCGACGGGCACGACGACCGGGGCCACGGCGACGGGGACCGGGGTCACCGGAACGTCGGCGGGCACCATCGGAACGGCCGGGGCCAGCACGACCGGGACGACCGGGGCTCCGGCGGGCAGCACGATTGCCGCGCCCTCGACCGCGCCCGGCAGCGGGACGAGCGCGAACACGGCCACGACCACGCGCGACAACACCACCCTCGCCACCCTGATCGCCAGCGACAACCGCTTCACCACCCTCGCCCGCCTCGTGCAGGTCGCGGGGCTGACCGAGACCCTCGCCAGCGGCACCTACACCATCTTCGCGCCGACCAACGACGCCTTTCTCAAACTCTCGCCCAGTGACCTCAACGCATTGACCGCCGATCCAGCCCGGTTGCGTCAGGTGCTGCTCTACCACGTGGTTCCCACCCGCGTGACCGGCACCGCGCTGGCGACGGCCTCGCAGCTCACGACGGCCCAGTCGGGCGTGTTGACGATCACGCGGCCCAGCGGCAGCAACGCGGCGGGCACGCGCACCCTGATCAACGGGGCGAACCTGCAGCCGAGCAGCATCGACGCGGGCAACGGTATCCTCTACGCCATCGACAACGTGCTGCTGCCCCCCACCACCCGCTGAGCCCCCGCCTGCTCCCCCGCAATCGTCTCGTGTGAGGGTTCCAAGGAGGTCGGTTGAACACGACGATCCCCCGCCCCGCGCCCCTGGCAGATCGGCTCTCCGCCCAAGACGAAACTTCTGGAGGAAGCACATGCAGGCACACGACACATCCGCACCCAAAGGCGCCGACCGTCGCCCGGTTCTTCTCGCGCTGACGGGGCTGCTCGCGGCCCTCAGCCTCTCGGCCTGCGCCCCCGCGACCTCGACCGGCACGACCGGAGCTGCGGCGATGGGCACCGGGGCGACCGGGACATCGGGGGGAACCATCAGCTCGGCGGGAGCCAGCACGACGGGAACGGCGACCGGGACCCCGGCGGGAGGCACGGCCGCCGCGACGTCGGACGCGCCCGGCACGGGGCCGGACTCGAACACGGCCACCAGCGCGCGTGACAACACCAACCTCGCCACCCTGATCACCAGCGACGACCGCTTCACCACCCTCGCCCGCCTGGTCCAGACGGCCGGGCTGACCGATACCCTCGCCAGCGGCCAGTACACCATCTTCGCGCCGACCAACGACGCCTTCCTCCGGCTCTCGCCCAGCGACCTCAGCGCCCTGAGCGCTGATCCGGTTCGCCTGCGTCAGGTGCTGCTCTACCACGTGGTGCCGACCCGCGTGACGGGCTCGGTCCTGGCGAGCGTCTCGCGGCTCGCGACCGCCCAGTCGGGCCTGCTCACGATCTCGCGGCCGAGCGGCACCAACGAGGCGGGCACCCGTACCCTGGTCAACGGGGCGAACATCGAGCCGAGCAGCATCGATACCAGCAACGGCGTCCTGTATGCCATCGACGCCGTGTTGATGCCCCCCGCCCGCTGAGCCCCCGCCTTCTTTCCAAGACCGTCCGCCTCGCGCGGGCGGTTTTGTTGTGGGCCCGGGTCAGTCCAGGGGATGTTGCCGCAGGAAGGCCGCCCAGGTCCGCTCGTCGCGGGGCTGTTCGTGCGCCTCCGTCCAGAGCCAGTAGGGGGTGTAGAGGCTGCGGGCGGTGCGCAGCTCGTCCCGAAAGATCTCGGCGCTCAGCCCCCCCGCCGCGAGCAGGCCGCTCGTCTCGAAGCGGCGCAGCACAGGCTCTATATCGTAGGAGACGGCGCGGAACTCGGGCCGCCAACCCTGCGGCGTGGCCGTCAGCAGGAGGTACTGGGCGCGGCGGTCGCCGTTGGCAGGGGCGCCCACCGCGCCCGTGTTCAGCACGAGCACGCCGCCCCGCTCGGCCCGCGCGGGGCGGTGGATGTGCGAGCCGACGAGGACCCCCGCCCCGCCCGCCAACTCCCGCACCCGCTCGGGGTCGGTGCGCTCGCTCAGGCTCTCGCGGTAGTGGGCGGGGGTGCCGTGGGCGACTAGCACCTCGGGCAGGCCGGGCCCGTGCAGCGTGACGGTCATCGGCCACCCTCCCGGAACGTCCAGCAGCCCCACCCGGTCGAGCTGCTCGGCGCTCCAGGCGGTCGCCCCCCAGAAGGGATCGGCGAACCACTCGGGCGGCAACGTCTCCGAGCGGGCGTGCCACAGCCGCAGCAGGTCGTCGTGGTTGCCGAGGGTAAAGGCCACGTCGTCCCGGTCGAGCAGGAGCCCCAGCGCCTCGGCCGAGTCCGGCCCCCGGTTCACCACGTCGCCGTTCACGACGATCCGGTCCACCCCCTGACGCCCGATGTCGGCGAGGACGGCGCGCAGGGCGTCCGCGTTTCCGTGGATGTCGGCGATCAGGGCGACGCGCACGGGGGGCATTGTAGGGGAGCCTTCAGGGATCAGCGGTCAGCTTTCAGCCAGAAAAGCCTCACAGGGTAAGCTGACGGCTGACCGCTGACGGCCGACCGCTCTATCCTTTCTCCCATGATTGACGCCCTCGTGGGAAACACGCCCCTGGTGCAGCTTCGGCGGGTGGTCGAGCCCGGCATGGCCGACGTGTTCGTGAAGCTCGAAGGCCTGAACCCGGGCGGCAGCATCAAGGACCGCACGGCGCTGGGGCTGATTGAGGACGCCGAGCGGCGGGGCGTCTTGAAACCGGGCGGCACCATCGTCGAGCCGACGAGCGGGAATACGGGCATAGGCCTCGCGCAGGTGGCGGCGGCGCGGGGGTACAGGCTCATCCTCTGCATGCCCGCCCAGATGAGCGAGGAGCGCAAGCGGACCCTGACGGCCTACGGCGCCGAACTCGTCCTGACCGACCCCGAGCGCCGCATGATCGCCGCCATCGAGGAGGCGGAGCGCATCTCGCGTGAGACGGGTGCGGTCATGATGGGCCAGTTCACCAACCCCGCCAACCCCGCCGCCCACGAGCGCACCACCGGCCCCGAACTGTGGGAACAGATGGAGGGCCGCATCGACGCCTTTGTCTTCGGCTCGGGCACGGGCGGCACGATCAGCGGGGTGGGCCGCTTCCTGAGGCGCCAGAATCCGGAGGTCCGGGTCTTCGCCGTCGAGCCCGCCCGCTCCAACGTCCTGAGCGGCGGCGAGCGCGGCGAGCACGGCTTTCAGGGCATGGGGCCGGGCTTCATCCCGGAGAACCTCGACCGCTCGGTGATCGACGAGATCGTCCCCGTCTGGGAGGAGGACGCCTACCCCCTCGCCCGGCGCCTCGCCCGCGAGGAGGGCATCTTCGTGGGCATGAGCAGCGGCGCGATGGCCTGGGCCGCGCTGGAGGTCGCCCGGCGACTGGGTCCGGGCAAACGGGTCGCCACCATCGCCTGCGACACGGGCGCGCGTTACCTGACGACCAGCCTCTTCAGCGACCGCCCCGGCACGCCCAAGGGGTACAAACCCTACTCCCGCGAGCGGGTGGAGGAGGGGGAGAGGGTCGGGGTTTGAGGCGGGATGTGGAGGAGGAGGTGGGGAAAGTCCCTCCCCCTTGAGGGGAACTCTAAGAGATGCGGAGCAGAGGGGATGAGCGGGCGCGGTGTCTTGAGGCCAGTGGGAACGTTCGGGCAGTCTTCTTCCCGCCACGTTGAAGGGGCGATTGCGGTCACCCCCACCCGACCTCCCCCATAAAGGGGGAGGGGCGAAAACAAGTCATCGCCTGTGTTACCCAACACGGAGGGCCGCCCGCGACCCCTGGACAGCCCTTCCTTCGTCTTTCTGGCTGATCGCTGACGGCTGACGGCTCCTCCCTACCTCCGCCCGCCCCCGAACATCCCGATCAGGTCGTCGAGCGCGTTGCCGTCACCGTCGCGGTCGAGGACGTTGTTGAGGGTGCCGATCATGCCGCCCATGTTGCCCAGGCCGCCGCCCATCTGGCCGGTGCCGACGTGACCGGGCTGGCCCATCGGATTCTGCGCGTACCCGGAGCGGTCGTACGGGTCCTGGGAGTAGCCCGGAATCACAGGGCCGCCGCCAAGAACTCCGCCCTGCGGCTGGGACGGCATTTGTCCCTGACCGCCGCCGAGCATTCCACCGAGGCCGCCGCCCATGCCGCCCCCCAGCATTCCGCCGAGGATGCCGCCGATGTCGAAGCCGCCCATGCCGCCCCCCATCTGCCCCCCGCCCATCTGGCCGAAGCCGCCGCCCTGGCCCTGTCGCTGGCGGCTGAGGTAGCCGAGCACCAGGGGCGCGGCCATCGAGAGGACCTGCATGGCGAGTTGGGGGTCAATCCCGGCGCGGCGGCTCACGGCGTTCGCGGCGGCCTGCTGCTGGTTACCGAAGACGTGCCCGAGAATCTTCTGGCCCTGGTATGGATCGGGCGCCTGCCCCTGGCCGAACATGTCCAGGGCGCTGCCGTCGTGCCTGTCGAGCGCACTCTCCAGGGCCTGCGCCCCGCCCGGCTGTTGGGCGTTGCGGGTCATCGCGCCCAGAAGCAGGGGCACGGCGGCCTCCAGCGCGGCGTGCGTCTGGTTGGGGCTGGTGCCCAGGTGGTTGCCGAGCGTCTGCTGCGCCTGGCCCATGCCGCCGAGCATGTTGAAGATGTCCATCATGGTGCGTTCCTCCTTGAGGTGGGAATGGGACGTGGGAGCCGTCAGACAGCCTAGCCCCAGGCCCGCCTCCGCAGGGCCAGGGAGGGTTGAGGGTTTCCTGACCTCCGCCATGTGGCGCATGTCCTGTCCGTCGCCAGCCCTTAGCCTGGGAACTTCCGATGGAGACGGCGAGGGATGTCCTGAAAGTGGCCACCGTGGGCGGGCCTCATCTGCGCCCCTACCTGTCGGCGGCACGGCTGAGCTTCCGGCGGCAGTTCGCCTACCCGGCGGCGACCTTCTGGGGGCTGACCACCAACCTGTTTTTCGGGGCGCTGCGGATCGCGGTCCTGCTCGCCCTCTTCGGCGCGCGGCCCCAGGTGGCGGGCTTCACGCCGCAGGACGCGATCACGTACACGGGGCTGACCCAGGCGTTCATCGGCGCCCTGAGCCTCTTCGGCTGGTACGACCTGATGCGGACGGTGCACCGGGGCGAGGTGGCGACCGAACTCCTGCGCCCGCACTCCTTCCTGGGCTTCTGGTTCGCGCAGGACGCGGGGCGGGCGGCGGCGCAGTTCATGCTGCGGGGCGTGACCATCCTGGCGCTGTACGCGCTCCTCTGGGACCTCAAGCTTCCCGAGGGTCCCCTCGGCTGGGTCCTCACCCTGCTGAGCGCCGTCCTCGCCTGGGCCTGCGGCTTCGCGTTCCGGTTCCTGGTGAACTGCGCGGCCTTCTGGTCGCCGGACGCCGTGGGCATCGGGCGCTTCGCGTGGGCGCTGCTGGGGCTGTGCTGCGGCTTTCTGATGCCGCTCGCCTTCTTCTCGGCGTGGTTTCAGAACGTGCTCGCCTGGACCCCCTTCCCCAGCATGATGAACAGCACCGTCGAGGTCTGGCTGGGGGTCAAGGCGGGGGCGGAGGCTCTGGGTGTTCTCGGCGTGCAGGCGGCGTGGACCGTGGCGCTGCTGGGACTGGCCCGCTTCGTGCTGGGGCGGGGACTGCGGCGGCTGGAGGTGGCGGGTGGGTGAGCGGTCAGCCCTCAGCCGTCAGCAGTCAGCAGACGACCCTCTGCTCTCGGCCCGCCACCTCCTGCGCCTGTACTTCCGCCTGCTCGGCGCGCAGGTGCGGTCGCAGCTCGTGTACCGGACGGCGTTCGCGCTCGACGCCCTCGCGGCGGCGCTGATCACCGGGGCGGAGTTCGCGGCCTTCGCGCTCGTGCTGCCGCGTTTCGGGGGGCTGGGTGGGTGGACGTTGGGGGAGGTCGCCCTGCTGTACGGCCTCGCCGAACTCGCCTTCGTGCTGATGGACCTCGCCTTCGGGGGGTTCGACGCGCCCAACCTGAGCGCCCACGTCCGGGCGGGCACCTTCGACACCTTCCTGCTGCGCCCCGTGCCCCTGCCCGTGCAGGTCTTCGGCTCGGACTTCGCCCTGCGGCGCCTGACGCGGGTAGGTCTGGGGGCCGCCATCGTCGCCTACGGGGTGGGCCAGGTGGACGTGCCCTGGGACGTGGGGAAGGTCGCCCTGCTCGCGGGCAGCGTCCTGGGGACGATTGCTTTTTTCGGCGGCCTCTTCGTGGTGGGCGGGACCCTCACCTTCTGGACCGTGGAGAGCGTGGAGGCGATGAACGTCCTCACCTACGGGGGCCGCACCCTGATCTCCTACCCGCTGGGCATCTACCCCGCCGCCCTCCGCAAGACCTTTACCTACCTGATTCCCGCCGCCTTCCTTAGCTACTTCCCCGTCCTGCACGTTCTCGGCCGCCCCCTCCCCGACGGGCTGCCGGGCTGGGCTGCGTCCCTCTCACCCCTCGTCGGTCCACTGATGCTCAGCGCCGCCTTCGCGTTCTGGCGGGTGGGGGTGCGGCGGTATCACGGGGCGGGAAACTGAGGGGGTGTGGTACGCGGGAAGCGGTACGCAGACCACAACCCGCTTTCCTCCCACCCAGGCCCTCTTTTCCCGCGCACGTCGTACCGCGTACCGCCTCCCCCGCCGCAAGCAGCTCTACGAGTCCGAAGGAGCCTCCCCATGATCCACGTCGAACACCTCCACAAAGCCTTCCAGACTCGCTCGGGTGGCCTGCTGCGTCCCACGCGGCGCACGGTGGAGGCCGTGCGGGACGTGAGTTTCACGGTCGGTGCGGGGGAGGTGGTCGGCTACCTGGGGCCGAACGGGGCGGGCAAGAGCACGACGATCAAGGTGCTGACCGGGCTGCTCGTGCCCACCTCGGGAAGGGTGGAGGTGGGCGGGCTGGTGCCGTGGCGGGAGCGGCGTCGGCATGTCGCGCGGCTGGGGGCGGTGTTCGGGCAGCGGACGACCCTGTGGTGGGACCTCCCGGTGCGCGACTCGCTGGACCTGCTGCGCGACGTGTACCGGGTGCCTCCCGCGCGCTTCCGGGAGAACCTGGCGGCCTTCACGGAACTGCTCGACCTGGGCCCCTTCCTGGGCACGCCCGCCCGGTCGCTTTCCCTCGGGCAGCGGATGCGGGCGGACCTCGCGGCGGCGCTGCTGCACGATCCCAGCCTCCTCTTCCTCGACGAGCCGACGGTGGGGCTGGATGTGGTCGCCAAGGAACGCATCCGGGAGTTCGTGCGGCACGTCAACCGCGAGCGGGGCGTCACGGTCCTGCTCACCACGCACGACCTGACGGACGTGGAGCGGCTGGCACGGCGGATCATGATCATCGACCACGGCTCGCTGCTGTACGACGGGGGGCTCGCCGATCTCCAGGCCCGATTCGGGGGCGCGCGGGAACTCGTGGTGGAGTACGAGACGCCGCCCACGGACCCGGCGGTGCCCGGCCTGCGTCTGGTGAGCGCCGAGGGCCCGCGCGTCACCTACGCCTTCACGGGGGCGGCGGCCCGGCCCATCGCGCTCGTGACCGCCCACGCGCCCGTGCGGGACGTAACGGTGCGCGAGCCGGAGATCGAGGCGACGGTGCGGCGGATTTACGAGGGAGGGCTGTTGCGGGCCGGCATCGTGAGAACATGACGGAAGAGGGCAACCCCAGGCGAGACGAACCTCGACGGGCGGACGACTGGAGACCGCCGCCACCCAGCATCGGCACACCCGTCCTGCTGATGGTCTTCATGACGGCGGCGACGCTGTTCAACCTCCCGGCGCTGGTGCTCCCGTCCGGCCCTCAGGCCCTGAAAGTCGTCCTGGTCGCCCTGACATTGGCGCCCCCGGTGTACGGCTGGTGGCTGCTGGTGCGCTCCCGCCGTCGGGGGCCGGTGCCAGTCACCGCCCTCTTCCCCGTCGTGTTCGCTATTGCGGCGCTGCCGGTTCTCTCCCACCTCCTGCTCAGCCTCGCCGAGGGGCGCCCGGTGCTGACGTTCGATATGGTGGCTCTGGCCTTCTTCGGCGTTGCCCTGCTGCTCTTCCTTCTCCGGGTCCGCACGCGGCCTTCCTCCCGTCACCGGAGCCGGCGCTAACCTCGCCCTGTGCCCCTCCCCCTCTCCCCCGCCTTCTTCGACCGCGACCCCACGCGCGTCGCCCGCGAACTGCTCGGCTCAACCCTCGTCCGCGTCCTGCCCGGCGGCGAGCGGCTCGCGGGCCGGGTGGTGGAGGCGGAGGCGTACGACTGCCCGCGCGATCCCGCCTGCTCTGCCGGGCGCTTCCACCTCGTCCGCACCGTGGCGATGGCGATCCCGCCCGGCCACTGGCTCTTCTGGTCGGCGCACGGCCACCCGCTGCTGCAAGTCGCCTGCCGCGAGGAGGGCGTCTCGGCCAGCGTCCTGATCCGCGCCCTCGAACCGCTGGAGGGCCTGGGCACCATGCTCACCCACCGTCCCGTCACCCGTGAGCGCGACCTGACGAACGGCCCCGCTAAGCTCGTCTACGCCCTGGGCCTCGATCCGGCGGTGGTGGCAGGCCTGCCGGTGAATGGTCCCACCCTGCACCTCCTGCCCGGCGAGCCCCTGCCCGACGAACGGGTGGAGGTCACGGCGCGGGTGGGCATCCTCGCGGGGAAGAACCTGCCGTGGCGATTTCTGATCCGAGGCAACCCGTGGGTCTCGCCCGCCGTGCCCAGCATGGAGTTGAGCGCGGGGGTGACGGGGGCGGAGGGCTGAGACGGCGCCTTCAGGTCTTGCCCAGCAGGTACGCCTTGGGGTGGTGCCCGCCGCTGTAGACCTGAAATAGCTCGCGTGCGTGCCACCCCGTCTGCTCGTGCAGCAGCCGCTCGAAAAGACGAATCTCGTGGGTGAGGACCACCAGACGGCCCTGGCGGCTGCACAGGCGGTGCATCTCGGTCAGGAAGGCGGGATACAGGGCCGCGTTGGCGCGGTGGTCGCCGATGGCGTCGCCCCAGGGGAGGTCCGAGACGATCAGGTCGAAGGAGCGCGCCGGGAGACCGGTGTGCAGGGCGTCCACCTGGGCGACCTCCACGTCACGCCCGGCGGCCTGAAGGTTGGCGCGGGCGCACTCGACGGCGCGGGGGTCCAGGTCCACCCCCACCATCGCGGCGGAGGGACCCATCAGGGTCCGCTCGACGAGCAGGGTGCCACTGCCGCTCATGGGGTTGAAGATGCGGTCCTCGTCGCGCTGCCCGGCGAGCCTGTGCAGGGCGAAGGCGACTGTCGCGTTCAGGCCGCCCCCCAGGTTGCACACCCGCCACGCGCGGGCGGAGAGGGGCCGGGGCGTGATCCGTGCCAGCACCTCCCAGCCGGGACCGTCCTCCTGGGGGCGCAGCCGGATCAGGAGTTCGCCCTCCTCGGGGTCGAAGGGGAGGTTCAGGGCCGTCTGGAGTTCGTCCGCAAGGCGTGCCATGACGCTCGACTCGCGCCCCGCCGCCGCCAGCCGGAAGGAGCGGTGCCCGCCGAGCCGCACCGCCTCCTCCAGAAAGGCCGCGAGTTCCCCGAGTTGCTGGTGCCCCAGCAGGCCGCGTGGGCGGGGCACGTCCCAGGCCCGCACCCGGTAGACGGCGACCGCCCCGCGCAGCCGGGTGAGGCGTTCTGGCTCGCCGGGATACCAGAAGCGCAGGCCCCGGATGTCGCGGGCCAGGGGCACGGTCGCCAGTTCCGCCGCCGCGACCTCCTCCAGGCCGGGCAGGGCTTCCAGAACGTACTCGTGGGCGGGCTGGCGGGCGCGGTGGTCACCCTGGCGTCTGGGGCGCTGGGGCTGCGAACTTCTCGGGTGGGGGGAGCGCGGCATAGCAGGGCAGTATAGAGGGCGGGGGGCCGGTGATAGAATTCCCCGTTTCCCTATGGCGCTCTCCCCTCCTCCCCGAACGTCCGGTGCCCCGGCGGCGCGCGTCCGCCGGGCGCTCTTCTCACGGATCAGCCCACCGCAACTGATCGCGCTCTCGTTCGCGGCGGGCATCCTGGTGGGGGCGGCGCTGCTCGCCCTGCCCGTCACGCACGGGGCCGGGCGCAGCGTCACCTTCTTGCAGGCCCTCTTCACGGCCACGAGCGCCCTGTGCGTGACGGGGCTCAACGTCATCGACCCGGGACGGGACTTCAATCGGCTGGGGCAGGTCATCATCCTGATCCTGATTCAGGTCGGCGGGCTGGGGATCATCACCTTTGGGACCGTGTTCGCGCTCGTCACCCGGCGGCGGGTGAACTACTCCGAGCGCATCCGCCTCGCCCAGCAGGTCAGCGCCTTCAGCGCGGGCGACGTGGTGCCCCTTATCCGCAACATCTTTCTCTACACCTTCGTGATCGAGGGCGTGGGGGCGCTGCTCCTCGCCCTGCGCTTCGTGCCGCTGGAGGGGTGGGGGCGGGGGCTCTTCTACGCCGTGTTCCACTCGGTGAGTGCCTTCAACAACGCGGGCTTCGCGCTGTACAGCGACAACTACCTGCGCTTCGTGGGAGACGACCTCGTGAGCCTGGTAACCGCCTTTCTGATCATCCTGGGGGGGCTGGGCTTCCTCGTGCAGCTCAACGTGGTCGCGCACCTCCTGAGGCCCCGGCGCAACCGCCTGCTCGTCCACAGCAAGCTCGCCCTGACGATGACGGCGGCGCTGCTCCTGTTCGGCACGCTGATCTACCTGGGGCTGGAGTGGAACAACCCGAGGACGCTCGCCCCCCTGAATCTGGAGGACAAGCTGCTCGCCTCCTTCTTCCAGAGCGTCGTGACGCGCACGGCGGGCTTCAACACGCTCGACTACGGGGTGATGGGGCCCGCCACCCTCTTTCTCTCCATCATCCTGATGTTCATCGGGGCAAACCCCGGCTCCACGGGCGGCGGCATCAAGACGAGCACCTTCTACGTGATGATGGCCTCCGCGTGGAGCATGGTGCGCGGGCGCGGCGAGGTCGTGCTGTTCAGCCGTCGCATCGACCGCGAGACGGTGATCCGCGCGATGACGGTGGGGCTGCTGAGCATCGGCCTCGTGAACCTGATGTTCGTCCTGCTCCTGATCTTCAACACCAACCCGAATCTGCCCTTCCTGCACCTTTTTTTCGAGTCGGTGAGTGCGTTCGCCACCGTGGGCCTGAGCATGAACGCCACGCCGCTCCTGAATCCGGCGCAGGAGATCGTGGTGATCTTGCTGATGTACCTCGGGCGCATCGGGCCGCTGACCTTCGCGGTGGCCTTCAACAGCCGCGAGGAGGCCGACCTCGTGAAGTACCCGGCGGAAAAGGACATCCTGATCGGGTAGCCCATGCTGATCCCCCTGCCGCACGCCCCGCGCCCCCCCGGTTCGCCCCGGCGTCCGCTGATGTCGCGCTTCACGCCGCCGCAGCTCATCGCCGTGGTGTACCTCGTGGGGATCGCCCTGGGAACCGGGCTGCTCCACCTCCCCGGCGTGACAGCTCCCGGCGCGGGGCTGGGGAGCATCGACCGGCTCTTCACCGCCACGAGTGCCATCTGCATCACCGGGCTCGTGGTGGCGGACACCGGGGAGGCCTTCACGCGGGCCGGGCAGGTCATCATCCTCGTGCTCGCGCAGGTCGGCGGGCTGGGCATCCTGACCTTCGGGACGCTGTTCGCGTTCCTGACCGGGCGGCGGGTGAACTTCACCGAGCGCCAGCACCTCGTGCAGCAGATCAACGCGCTCGACGTGGGCGGGGTGGTGCCCCTCATCCGCATCATCTTCCTGTACACGGTCGTGGCGGAGCTTCTCGGGACGGCGCTCCTCGCCCTGCGCTTCGTGCCGCGGTTCGGGTGGGGCGAGGGCCTGTACCACGCGGTCTTCCACTCGGTCAGCGCCTACAACAACGCGGGCTTCGTGGTCGTGCCGGGGGGGATGGGGCAGTACGCCGCCGATCCCCTGGTCAGCCTCACGGTCAGCGGGCTGATCATCCTGGGTGGCCTGGGCTTTCTGGTGCAGCTCAACGTGGTGACCCACCTGCTGCGGCCCCGGCGCAACCGGCTCCTCGTGTACTCCAAACTCACCCTGCTGACGACCGGGGTGCTGCTGGGGCGGGAGCCGTGCTCCTCCTGGTGCTGGAGTGGGCGAACGCGCGCACGTTCGGGCCGCTGGAGACCCCGGCCAGGTTCCTCGCTGCCTTCTTCCAGAGCGTGACGCCGCGCTCGGGGGGCTTCGCCACGGTGGACATCGAGGCGATGACGAGCGCGAGTCTCTTTCTCCTGATCGCCCTGATGTTCGTGGGGGCGAACAGCGGCTCGACGGGGGGCGGCATCAAGACGAGCACCCTCGCCATCCTGGTCGGCAGCGCGTGGAACATGGTGCGCGGGCGCGGCGACCTGATCGTCTTCGGGCGGCGGGTGGAGCCGGAAAACCTCGTGCGGGCGGGAACCGTCACCACCCTCTACACGCTGCTGGTGGCCGCCGCCTGTTTCGCGCTGCTCGCCACCAACCCGAATCTCGGCTTCACCCACCTGCTGTTCGAGACGGTGAGTGCCGCCGCCACCGTGGGCCTGAGCATGAACACCACGCACCTCATCAACGACCCCGGCCTGGTCATCCTCAGCGTGCTGATGTACCTGGGGCGCATCGGCCCCCTCACCTTCGCCACCTCCTTCAGCCTGCGCGGCGGGCAGGGTCGGGGCGTCCAGTATCCGCCGGAACGGGACATCTTGGTGGGGTGAGTGGAGGTGCGCTCAGCGGCCCGCCGTCAGCAAGCGGCAAAAGGAGCCGACGGCTGACCGTTGAGCGCCGGAGGCTGTTAACCTGTCTCCCGGAGGGATGACGCCCGCATGAAGACCAAACAATGCCTGGTGATCGGCCTGGGCCGCTTCGGCACCGCCGTCGCCACCACCCTCTACGAGATGGGCCACGAGGTCGTCGCCATTGACCACAGCGAGGACAACGTCGAGCGCGTGATGAACCGCGTCACCCACGCCGCCATCGTGGACGCGACCGACGAGCGGGCGCTGCGGAGCATCGGTGCCGCCGACTTCGACGTGGTCGTGGTCGCCATCGGCACCGACGTTCAGGCAAACATCCTCGCCACCATGAACGCCAAGAGCCTGGGGGCGACGTACGTCGTCACCAAGGCCATCGACGAGATGGCGCGGCGGGTGCTGGAGCGCATCGGCGCCGACCTCGTGATCCGGCCCGAACACGACATGGGGGTGAGGCTCGCGCGGCAGATCGCCACGCCGAACATCGTGGACACGCTCGACCTGGGCGGCGACTACGCCATCGTGGAGATTGAGGCGAACGAGCGGTTGCGGGGGACGCTGCGGGACCTCAACCTCACGGGGCGGTTCGGGGTGCAGGTCATCGCCGTCAGCCGGGCGGGGAAGGTGGAGGTGACTCCCCGGGCGGAGGATGCGCTTCGGCCGCACGACAAGCTGGTGGTGATCGGGACGGGGCACAGTCTGGACGAGTTGCGGCGATATCTGGGGGAGTGAGGGTGGGGGCCGGACAACTTGCCACGGTTTATCCCCACCCCCCAGCCCCCTACCCCCAGAGGGGGCAGGGGGCGCGGCGCGGCGCTGGGCAAGGACACACGGGCGGCGTGGGTGGACGTGTTCCTCTGAACGCAATGTTTGATCTTGTCGCATCCCGTCTGCGAGCCCACCGTCTCGCTGCGCGAGCAAGGCGGGGTCGTGGGCCTGGGGCGTTGATGGGACGTGTGCCTGTTCGGCGTCTGGATTGGCGTTTTGAAAAGCGCGAGGGCTCCAGCCTCTTTTTGCTCCTCCCCCCTTGTGGGGGAGGTTGGGAGGGGGGTGACCGAAGCGTCCCCCAGCGCCCCCCACGCCCAACCCTCACGTATCGGCATTCTCCCCCGGCAACGCACGCAACCCCGGGCAGCTCAGCCCTCCGCGCACGCCCAGCGCCTCCACGACGGCCTGGGGCGGGAGGGGTCCGGTCACGCGCGTGTCCGGGAGGAGAGGCACCGGGTCCCCGGCGGTGAGGAGTTCGCTCCGGGTATGGAGCCGCACGGCACGCTCGACGCAGGCGGCCTCCCCGGCACTCAGGGTGAGGGTGCGGGAGGTGCCGCCGTTCGTGACCGTGACCGTCACGGGCCGGGGGTCGAACCCGGCAAGGACCCGGGCGGCGCGGGCCTGCCCCACGAGGGCCCCCACGCAGGCCACGAGGAGGGGGAGCAGGGCCGCCAGTCCCCACACCGCACCGGCCCGCGCCACGCCGGGCCGCAGGAGGAGCGCGAGCAGCACCCCGGCGAAGGCGAGCGTGAGGAGCAGGTATAGGGCCGCGAGCATGGGGGCAGTGTAGAGCGGGGGCGCGGGAGAGCAAGGCCCGGCCTCAAAGATCGACTTCCAGCCCGTCTCGCGCGAAGGCCCACCCCTCGGGCAGCCCCACGGCCCGCACATCTACGTCATGAGACAGGTGGGTCAGGAAGACCCGGCGGGCGGCCCTCGCCCACGGCAGCGCCACCGCCTCGCGCACGTCGTACACGCTGCGGGTGGCGTGGACGGCCCCGGACTCGTCCGCGAAGGACGTGCCGAGGATCAGGAGGTCGAGGCCCGTGAGCCACGTCCGCACCGTCTCCTCCGGGATGTCGATGGCGTCGGTCACGTAGGCGGCGCGCCAACCCGGGCCGTCCAACCGGAAGGCGTGGCTGTGCCCGTTCGCCCCGTGGGGGACGCGGAAGGCGCGGACGTGGACCCCAGCCATGCTCAGGCCCTCTTCGGGGAAGGGCTGCACCGGGGGACCTTCGCGGAAGGCGTACCGGAAGCGGTCCTCGATCCGGGGGAGAACCTCGGCGGGCGCGTAGACCGGGAGGGGAGCCAGCGCCGTCTGCCCTGCTGGGGCGCCGTTCATGGGTAGGTCCCCCCCCGCATAGACGGCATAGTCGAGCAGGTCCCCGAGCCCCAGCAGGTGATCGTTGTGCGCGTGTGAGATCAGCACCGCATTCGGCACGAGCGGCCCCGGCAGCCGGGCGAGTTGACCGTGGAGGTCCGGGCCGCAGTCGAGCAGGAGCGTCTGACCTTCCCCCCGGACGAGGGCGGCGCTGCGGGTGCGGCGGTTCACGCCTCCCGCCCGGGCCTCCTGACAGACGGGGCAGCCACACCAGAAGCGCGGGACGCCCTTGCTGTCCGCCGTGCCCAGAAAGCGCAGGGTCACCCGACTCAACGTCCCAGCAGGCGCCGCGCCGCCCCCTCCAGGTCGCCGCTGCCCGCGAGGCTGCTCCCCACGAGCACCGCGTCGGCGAGGTCACGCACTCCCTCCAGGTCCCCCGGAGTGCGGTAGCCGCTCTCCGCGACGAGGAGGCCCGTGAAGCCCGCCTCCCGCGCGCGGCGAATCAGGCGCGGACTCACCCCGAGGTCGATGTGCAGGGTGGTCAGGTCCCGGTTGTTCACCCCGATGATCTCCGGCCCCGCTGCCAACGCCACCTCCAGCTCCGCCTCGTCGTGGACCTCCACGAGGGCGTCGAGGCCGAGGTGGTGGGCCGTCCGCAGGGAGTCGCCCACTGCCTCCCCGAGCACGCTGACCATCAGCAGGGCGGCGGAGGCTCCCCAGTCGGCGGCCTCGCGCAGCATGGCGGGGTGGACGACGAAGTCCTTACGGAGGACCGGAATGTCCACCCCGGCCACGACCGCGTGCAGCGCCTCGGGGCTCCCGTCGAAGTGGCGGGGCTCGGTGAGGACGCTGATGGCAGAGGCACCCCCCGCCTGGTACGCGCGGGCGGCCTGCGCCGGGTCGAGGGGGGCGATGGCGCCCTCACTGGGGCTGGCCCGCTTGACCTCGGCGATCAGGGCGAGGTCCGGGCCCGAGAGGGCGGCGTGGAACCGGCTGTGTCGGGGACGGGGAGGGCCCAGCGTCTCCTCTGCCCCCTCATAGTCCCGCGCCCGCTCGCGCACGATGCGGCCCAGGACACCCGGCACCCGCTCGAAACTCACCGCAAACCCGCCCGTCATGGGGCGGAGTATACGGGCGGGCAGGGAGGCCGGGCATGTGGGGAACGGGGGGGGCGCGTGTTAGCCTGGGCGCGATATGAGCCTCGCCCCCGGCAACGGCCCCGTGCAGATCACGCAGGAGCAGCTTCAGGCCCGCATCCAGGAACTCGGGCGGAAGATTCGCGCCGACTACCAGGGCAAGGACCCCCACCTGATCTGCGTCCTCAACGGCGCCTTCCTCTTCCACGCCGACCTCGTGCGAGCACTGGGGATACCGTGCACCATCGACTTCCTCCAGGCGAGTTCGTACGGCGACGCCAAGCAGTCGAGCGGCGAGGTCAAGCTCGTCAAGGACCTGCAATTCCCGATCAGCAACCGGCACGTCCTCCTCGTCGAGGACATCGTGGACACCGGCATCACGATGAACTACCTCCTGCACTACCTCCAGGGGCGCGGCCCCGCCAGCCTCAAGGTCGCCGCGCTGCTGAGCAAGCCCAGCCGCCGCAAGGTCGAGGTGCCCGTCGAGTACCTGGGCTTCACCATCCCCGACGCCTTCGTCTACGGCTACGGCCTCGACCGCTCCCAGTTCGACCGCAACCTGCCGTTCATCACCAGCCAGGATTGAGGGGGATAGGAAGGGGGCTTTCGGAGGTGAAGGCTCGCGCTGGAGACAAAACAGGCGTTGAAGCTCAGGAGGTGACGCTTACCACTCGGTACGTCACCTCTCGCCGTCCCAGATTCACCGCGAACGTCTCCCCCACCCGGCGCCCGAGCAGTTCCCGCCCCACCGGGCTCTCGGTGCTGATGCGCGGCAGCTCCCCGGCAATGGCCGACGCCTCGGGCGGGCTCACGAGTTGCAGCCGCAGTTCGCGCCCCGTGTCCATGTCGAGCAGCGTCACCACCGCGCCCAGGGTGGCCCGGTCGTCCTGAACCTCGGCCCGCTCGATCATCACCGCCCGCGAGAGGCTGTCCTCGATCTCGGCAATCCGCGCCAGGGTCGCCATCACCTCGCGCTGGGCGGCCTCCAGCCCCTGATTCTCCTGCTCGTTCGCCTCCATCTGCTCCTGTACCACACGCCGGGCCTCCTCCAACCGGGCGTACTCATGCGCCAACGTGCGCTGGAGGCGTTGAAAGCCTTCGGGGGTGAGGTGGAGGGGGGTGGGCATAGGGGCTTAGTTTAGGGAGCGTGGGGCCCAGGACAGTTGCCGTCAAGGCGGATGACCTTCGGAGGACCCTTTAGCGCACCTCCCACCCCGCCTGCCCCGGACCCTGTTTGCCGCCTGGGGCCACCGCGCCGCGTTTTCGTTGAGCGGCCCCACACGCAAACGTCACCTCGGGCGGGATGGGGGAAGCACCCCCCCCGTACCATGAAGGCCCATGACCCCCGCCCTGCGGCTGGACCGGGGCACCCTCGTGATGCGTGAGGTGCCGCCCTGCGCCGCGTCCCTGTTCACCTGGGACGCCCGCAGCCAGTCCTGGCGGGCGCCGGGCCGGGCCTACCGCGACGTGATGGAAACGCTGATGAGGGCAGGCGTCCCGGTGCGCGACGAAGCGGCAGCTTTTCAAAAGCTCGACCTGGGGTACGCGCGTGAGGTGCGGCCCTACCCCCACCAGCGCGAAGCATTGCAGGCCTGGAAGGCGGCGGGACGCCGGGGTGTGGTCGTTCTGCCCACCGGAGCAGGAAAAACGCTCGTCGCCCAGCTCGCCCTGCGCGACACGCCCCGCAGCACCCTGGTCTGCGTCCCCACCCTGGACCTGATGCACCAGTGGTACTCGGGCCTCCTCGCCGCCTTCCCCGACGCCGAGATCGGACTCCTGGGTGGGGGCAGCCGGGACGAGACCTCCATCCTCATCAGCACCTACGACTCGGCGGCCATCCATGCCGAACTGCTGGCGGGGAAGTACGCCCTGCACGTCTATGACGAGGCACACCACCTTCCGTCCGACTTTCACCGGGCGGTGGCCGAACTCGGGCTGGCCCCCTACCGCCTGGGCCTGACCGCCACGCCGAAACGGGGCGACGGGCGGGAGCTGCATCTGGACGAACTGATCGGCCCCGTGATCTACCACCGCAGCCCGGAGGAACTGGCAGGCGACACCCTCTCCGACTACCGCGAGGTCGTCATCCGCGTGCGGCTGAGCCCTGCCGAGCAGCGGCACTACGACGACCTGATCCGGGCCAGGAACAACTTCCTGCGGCGGAACAACATCCGGCTGGGCAGCCTCGACGGCTGGAAGCAGTTCGTGATGCAGAGCGGGTCTCCCCAGGGCCGGGCCGCCATGCTCTCCCACCGGGAGGCGCGGGGCATGGCCTACGGGACCGAGGGCAAACTCCGCGTGCTGGAGGAACTGCTGGCGAACCATCCCCACGACCGCACGCTCATCTTCACCGATGACAACGCGACCGTGTACCGCATCAGCCGCGACTTCCTGATCCCCGCCATCACTCACCAGACGCCGGTCAAGGAGCGCCACGCCCTGCTCGAACGCTTCCGGGACGGGCGCTACCGGGTCATCGTCACCAGCCGGGTGCTGAACGAGGGGGTGGACGTGCCGGAGGCCTCGGTGGCGGTCGTCCTCTCGGGCACGGCGACCGAGCGCGAGCACATCCAGCGCCTGGGCCGCATCCTGCGCCGCGCCGAGGGCAAGCAGGCCGTGCTGTACGAGGTCATCACCGAGGGCACGAGCGAGGAGCGGGTGAGCCAGCAACGGCGCGGGCAGTGGACGCCCGGCGCCGCAAGCGTCACACCCGTGTGGGAGGACCTGAATGCTTCCGACTGAACTCCTGATGTTCCGGGTCAAGGCGGGGCTGGTCGAACCCAAGCGCCTGAAGCCCCACACGAACAACCTGGGGCTGGCCGAGTCGGTCATCCACCTCTTCGAGACGAACCTCGGGAAGCGCCGGGCGGACGTGGAGGAGGATTTGAAAACCCTGGAGGCGGGCCGGGCGGACTTCAAGGTCATTCGCGGGATGGAGCACCTGCTGGCGAACGGGGCGGCCACCTTCGAGGCCGGGGGCGACGTGGAGCCAGGGACGGTGCGGGCGAAGGTCTTCGAACTCGCCCAGGCCCACCCGCCGAGCCGCCACCGCCGGGCCGACGTGCTGGAGCAGGCCGCCGCCGCTCTGTCGGGGGAGCGGAGTCTGACCCCGGAGGATCTGGCCGACCTCCTGTACGCGGACCTGCCGGACCAGCAGCGGCTGGTGGCCTTCGACCCGCCGGAGCCCAAGGAATTGCTGGAGCGCTTCAACCTCGCCCAGGCCCAGGGGATGCTCTACCGCGCCTACAGCCTCGTCATCACCGCCCGGCGCAACGAGCCCGCCCGGTACAAGCAACTGCTGAAGTACACGAAACTCTTCGGCCTGATGGTCACGGTCGAGGGGGACGCGGACTACGGCTTCACCCTGACGATGGACGGGCCCACGTCCCTCTTCGGGGGCACGACCCGCTACGGCCTGGCGATGGCGAAGTTCCTCCCCGCCCTGCTGCACGTGACCAAGTGGGACCTGACCGCCACCCTCAAGCCCCGCAAGGACCTCGCCTGGGTGGACCCCGGGGATGACGAGTGGCTGTTCGAGCTGACGAGCGAGGACGGCTACGTGAGCCACTACAAGCCGCCCGAGGAGCACGACAGCGCCCTAGAGTCGGGCTTCAGCGACCGCTTCGGCAAGCTGGGTGCGGCCTGGACCCTGGAGCGGGAGGTGGACCTCGTGCCGGTGCCCGGGGGCGTGATCGTGCCGGACTTCCGCCTCGTCCACCCGTCGGGCCGCAGCGTCCTCGTGGAGATCGTGGGCTACTGGCGCCCCGAGTACCTGCGCAAGAAGTTCGAGCTGCTGCGGAAGTCGGGGCGAGGTGACGTGATCGTCTGCGTGTCCGAGCGGCTGAACTTGGAACGCGCGGGCGTGGACCCCAGCGACTTCGACGAGAGATTGGTGTGGTTCAAGGGCGTGCTGCCACCGAAGGACGTGCTGGCGGTGGCCGAGCGGATGGTGGGGGACTCGGCGTCGGCGTGAGAGGTCTTGAGCCCCGGTTCTCCTGCCTGCCCGCCTCCATCTGATCCTGCACCACGCGCCGGGCCGCGTCCAGCCGGGCGTACTCATGCGTCAACGTGCGTTGGAGACGCTGTAAGCCTTCAGGGGTGAGGTGGAGGGGGCGGGCGTGGGAGCTTAGTTAAGGCGGAGGCGGGTGTCGAAACTGGGCAGGGAAGCCCGCCTATCATGACTACCCGGTACACTCTATACTCGGGATATGGAGATTCGGCTGAAGTTCGGGGAGTTGTTGAACGAACGGAAGGTGACCCCAAATCGCCTCGCCCAACGGCACGGGCTGGCGCGCAACACGGTCTACGCCCTGGCGCACCCCGAGCCTGGCCGCGTCCGGGTCGATCTGAAC
This sequence comes from Deinococcus aetherius, assembly GCF_025997855.1. NCBI lineage: Bacteria > Thermotogati > Deinococcota > Deinococci > Deinococcales > Deinococcaceae > Deinococcus > Deinococcus aetherius. Next base: position 643,962 of record NZ_AP026560.1, on the reverse strand, counting down.
GTGCTGGCCGCCGTTATGGCCGCCGTCGAGGCGGAGACCGGACGGCCCGTGACCCTGGGCGACGTGCTGGAACTTCGGCCCGGCATTCCCGTCACCCCCGGCGATCCACGCGGTTACCGTGACCTGATCGGCCTGTTCGGCGAGGAGGACGGGCCTGGCGACATCAGCGCCCGGCACGACGAGTACCTGAACGCCGCCCTTGAGGAAGACCTTCGCCGTGAAAGCGGGCCACGTTGAGTGCACGGCGCCCCGCCCCTCGCCTAATCTACCTGGACACCGGCCCACTGTACGCCCTGGGCGCGCGTGGGGACGAGCACCACGTCCGGGCCGTGCGTGCCTTCACGGCGCTCGCCGCGCTGCCGGGGGCGAGCGTGCGTGTCCCGGCGCCCGTGGCCCTGGAACTTCACCGCCTTCGTCTGTACCGAAAGCCCAGCGATCCGGCTGCCGCGTTGCGGGAACTGCGCGCCGTCCTGGCCCGCTTTCCCCTCGCCCACCCCACGCCCGAACAGTTTGCCGCCGCCCTCGACCTGCTGGAGGAACACGGCGACCTCAGGGCCACCCTGACCGACGCGCTGCTCGCCGCCATGAGCCGGAGCGACGGGGCCCAGGTCCTGACCTTCGACGCACATCTGGGCGTCCTCGGCGCTGATCTCCGTCCAGAGGAATGAAGTCGGGAAGCCCGCCTTTCACGTGCTTCTTCTGGTCGGCGGCCCGTCTGGGTTCAGCGTGAAGGTCTTCCCCACCCGGCGCGAGGGCAGTTCCAGCCCCACCAGCCGCAAGGTCGAGGTGCCCGTCGAGTACCTGGGCTTCACCATCCCCGACGCCTTCGTCTACGGCTACGGCCTCGACCGCGCCCAATTCGACCACAACCTGCCGTTCATCACGAGTCAGGATTGAGGGGGCAAAACGGGGGGAAGGGTCCGGGCGGGAGATACGATAGGTGTAAAATTTCAGGGGATGATGCCTACCATTCGGAAGGTCACCTGCGGCCGCCCGGACTCACAATTTACGAACCGCGAATAGGGATTGACTCGGAGCGCCAAGTGTGATTAGGCGGGGAGGTCAAAGAACTTGAGGTTGTGGGCGAGGACGAGGAGGGCGACCTTGAGCCGCAAGCTCGCCATCGTCTTGACCTGCCCCCACCGCAAGCCGGAACCCACCAGCACCGAGAACGCCGACTCGATGATCTTGCGGGCAGCCGCATATTCGTCTTTCCAACGAGGGTCAGGACGCTTGGCATTGCTTTTGGGTGGCGTCAGGTACGTGCCGGACTGATAGCCTTTGTCCCCAATCTGCTTCGGCCCACCGAAGGTGGGCCAGTCGCGGTTCATCACGCACCCGACGGTGAAGTCATGCTCGTTGGCGGGCCGGAGCACGTACTGGGCGATTTTGCCATTCAGGGTCGTCCAGGCATGCAGCTTGAACCCATACACCGGGCCGGAGGTACTGAAGCCGTGTCGTGCCCCCTTGAACTTGCAACGGGGAGCGCGCTTGAAGGTGCAGACTGGGAGGGGTTCGGAGTCCACGGCCACGAAGTCCAGTGCCTGGACTTCGACACTCGCGCCCTCGATCACAGGGGTCAAGCGTTCCAGCCGGGTACGGGCCTGGACCTCCGAAGGGTAATGGGGACAGTGGTTGAGTTTGAGCATCCTCCACCAGCCCCTGAAGTAGGGTGCTTTGTGAATCCGCTGCAATAGGGCCACCGCCACCAATTCGGCGTCACTGATCTTCTCGTGGGGGTGGACCAGCTTGGATGGCATCTGGGGGGTCAGCCAGACCGTCAGGCGTCGCAGGGCGTCGGGAATGGGGAGTAGACTGAGGTCGGGACGGCACATGAGCACCGTCCCTTTGCCATTTCTCCCCCCACCCTGTCAACCCCTATTCGCGGTTACGAGTATTTGAGATAAAAGTTTTATCTTCAACCGAAGATTAGGGGGATGAGGGCGGCCAGTACAGATATGACCGCCGACACCAATAGGGCTATAATTGCAACAGCCAATCCTACTGTGGTAACCACAGATTGTGCGGTTACCGTCAGATTCTTTATGATCTCTAAAGTTTCTTTATTGTATGTTATTAGGTCATTGTTATATCTCGAAATGTCCTCTGACAATTTGCCAATACCAAAATTATCTTCTTTTGGTAGGTAGACCCTCACTTGCGCTCCATCATCAATTTCAAACGGAAGAGAGGGTATAGTCGAGTATCTACCAAACTTAACAGAAACATCGATCAAACGAAATGGTGATTGTAGAGTCCTATAGGATGCGTTGTTTTTTCCTATTCTTATATAACAGTCTAACATTTGATGAGTAAGTCGAGAAGTTTGATCTAACTTGATTGATAACTCCAGATTCCTATGAAGTAGAGACCAATGATGTAGAGTTCCCTTCCAACTACTTGGCTTCAGGATTCCAAGGTCCTTAAAAACAGGCAAGGGCGCAGGCAAGTATGTTATTTTGCGCAACTCTCTCGAAATTCTTCTACTGCTGCCCTGAACGGACTCCTGTATTTGACTCAACGACCTGAGCAGCTCTGACTGGTGCGAGTTTGAATCCTCGACTTGATCAACTGCGCCGACGTATACCTCAAACTCTTCCCCAGAGGAACCTTCTCCTGTAGGTTGAACGACTCGTATTACACGGTGGTCAACAATATTTTTTCTCAACACCAGTTCATGCTGCTGAAAGTTTGGCTTTAAGACTTTGACTAAAGCCGACAGATCAGCTGACTGAGTGCAATATTTCCAATCTGTTCTAGCGGAACATCTCAACTCTAACAAGGAAAAGTCAGTATCGTTTAGATTTGGGAACTCCACTGAATTATGGTGAATTGATCCTCCATGCTCGGCATACTGCAAATATGCTTCTACTGGCATTTCGCCCACCGCAGCAAGACGCCTTGATACAAACATTACTCCATCGAAAACAACGTCGGTTCGATACTTAACGTGGGTGTACCTCAACGTCCAAGGTAGACCTATCGGAGACCTCTCCCGAACCAGTCTTACGTTGGTATATTCAGGAGAGTCTTGTAAGTAACCAGCAAATTTGTACAGCATAGACACGTCCTGCGTATATTTTGCACTCGGATCGCGTACAAGTAGGGAAGATACATCACCTCCAAGCGTCTCAAGAGAAATTGAATCCAATAGATTCTGATAATCTTCCAAAGATGTTTGTGTTAAGAAAAAATCTTCAATATTCTGTAGCCCAAAAGATATATATTGGTTACACTGAAAGAATTTACAGATGTAAGTTCAGATCGAGGTAACACCATAAACTCCAATAGTAACCATAATCCTCTATCCGCACTTGCTATACCCGCACGCCTGGCACTTCAGGCACCCTTCTTCCCGGATCACCGCCCGTTCCTCGCACACCGGGCAGCGTTCGCGGCTCAGGCCCTCCACGCTGACGCCGCTCGGAGCAGCGGGGGCGAGGGCGGGCGCGTCCACGCTGGCCCCGGCGAGGGGCGGGAGGCTGGCGGCGTCCATGTCCTTCTGGAAGGTCTCCAGGGCGACGGCGATCAGGTCGGCCTTGGAGCCCACCAGACGACCGTTGTAGCTGCCGTACAGCCCGCCGTTGATGCCGCGCAGGGTCTTGACGAGGGCCGAGGCGGGCACGCCGTACTGCAACGCGATGCTGACCACACGCCCCAGCGCCTCGGAGTCGGCGTTCGCCTCGTCGCCCGCGCGCCCGGAGATGACCATGACCTCAACCGGCTTGCCCCCGAGGTGGTTGACAGTGACGAGGAAGGAGCGCCGGTGCCCGCTCGTCGGGTCGGTGAGCTTCACCATGTCGGTGATGCCCTGAAGGCGGGCGGGACGCTCGTAGACCGGGGCGCTGGGAGCGGCGGGGCGGGCGGCGGGCTGGACGGGCCCAGCGGCAGGGGCGACCGGAGCGGGGACGCTCTGGACCTCGGGCTGGGTCACGACCTCCCCCGTCTTCTCGCCCATGACCTCGGCCACCGCCTCGGCGGGCGTCTCCTCGGCCTTCTTCTCCTTCTTCTTGCTGGTGGAGAGCACCTGGAACTGGCGTGAGCCGTCGCGGTAGACGGTGATACCCTTGCAGCCGGTGCGGTAGGCCTCGCTGTAGGCATCCTGCACGTCCTCCACGGTGGCTTCGTGAGGCAGGTTGATTGTCTTGGACAAACTGTTCGCGGCGTGCTGCCCGCCGTCGTCGAAGGCCCGCTGCACGGTGCCCTGCATCCGCACGTGATCTTCCGGCTTGATGTCGTGGGCGCACACGAAGACCTGTTGCAGCGCCTCGGGGATAAAGGCCAGGCCCACCACCGAGCCGTGGTTCTCGCTGATCGCCTCCGTCACCTTGTCCCAATCCCAGCCGCCGTCCTTCTCCAGCCCGGCGGGCGCGGGGTACTGATTCAGCAGCTCCACGAAGAGGGGGGCGAGGAGTGCCCGGTACTCCGAACCGATCTTGCGCCAGATGAAGGGGCTGAAGACAGGCTCGATGCCGCTGGACACGCCCATGAGCATGGAGGTCGTGCCCGTCGGCGCCACGGTCAGTACGGCGACATTGCGGCGCGGCCCGTGCGGAATCTTCTTCGCGTTGCGCCCGTACACCGGGTACACGCCGCGCTCCTGACCCAGCCGCTCGCTCTCGGCCACAGCCTCTTCCCGAAGGGCAGACATGATCTCGTAGATCGCCTCTCTCCCCGCCTCGTTGTCGTAGCGCAGCCCCATCTTGATGAGGGCATCGGCGAGGCCCATCACGCCCAGGCCGAGGCGGCGCAGGTCCTGGCTCGCCACCCGGTTGTCCTCCAGCGCGAAGACGTTCACGTCGAGCACGTCGTCGAGGAAACGGACACAGGTGCGAACGTCGGCGCGGAAGGCGGCGTAGTCGAAGGTGCTGCCCTTCACGTAGGCGGCGAGGTTGATAGCACCCAAATCACACGGTTCTCCAATTGTGAGTGGGATCTCACCACATTGCCGGGTATTTACGTAACTGAAGCGAGGTTTTTCGCCTTCGGCAGATACAGTGTGGTGCCCGATGTAGTAGTTGTGGAACTCGTCCACCGTGCCGTTGTATACGTCCTCCCGCCCCACGTACTCCACCGTCACGACACGGTGATTTGCCATGCTGGCGCGTTCGGTAAGAGCGGCGTAAGTCGGCAAGCCGCCCGGATGGAGCCGCACGGGCACTCCTACCTCACGGCAATGCGCCTCCCACTCCGTCTTGAAAGGACGACGGCCTAGACGGAACTTCAGGTCGTTGAAGGCCCGCACCTGGCGCTCGCTGGTGTTCTCGCTGACCCGCCCCATCGTGGCCCGCGCTCCTTCCCGTCCAGCAGCGGAGGCACGCTTCAGGCCGCAGGGACGGCAGTAGCTCACCTCGCGGCGACTCCAGGGCTGCTCGTAATGGGTTCTGCAGTCTTCACAGGCGCGCGTGACGATGGGATAGAAGTTGCCCTCATGGCGCACAGCCACATAGCCAGAGTCAAGTGCCGATTGGTAGAGGTCGAAGTTGTGGACGATCTGACGAGACTGCCCCACACCGCGAGGCAGCACTGGGAGACCCAGATCGTTAGCCACCCGCTCGGAGAGAGCATTCACGCTCCCCAGTTCCGCCTCGCGGTGATCCGAGAAGCTCTGGGGAAGGCCGCGCTCCTTGGCGTGGGTCTGCCACTCGCGGTTCGTGAACCCCCGGCCCAGGCTTCGGGCGAGTTCGCGGGCGGCCTCCTCCAGCTCGGTATGACTCAGCCCCGAGTGGCGGCCATTGCGCTCGCCAGAGGTGGAGACACTCATGCGGCTGCGGTAGGCGTCCTTTTCCGCGTCTGTGAGCTGACCCCACCACCGCTCGCGCATGGGGTTGTTGTCACCGAGCATATCGGTGCGGTGCAGGTCGTCGTGCGCCTCCACGGTCATGACTTCCAGGTTGCCCGGATGGTTGTTCTGGGCATCGTAATCGCGGTGATGCACGACCTCGCCCGTCTTCAGGGCGCGACCAAGCGAGAAGGCGGCGATCAGCCGGTGCTCGCCCTTCGGCTTCCCCTTACCGCTGGTGAGCCACACGTAGTCCTGGCTCCGGGTCTTCGTCATGTGCGGCAGCACTTCGTCGAACTTGGCATGAAACTGCGTCAGCGACGCTACCGAATCCCCCGGCCGGAGCGCCAGCGCCTCCCGGGCCGTGCCGTCCGTCAGGTTGAACCGGTGGTTTCTCGTCACCCGGACTTTCAACCCATCGTCGAAAGTCACCTCATAGATGGGCTGGTCATACCCGGTCACGCGCGGGTTACGCATCCAGCGCACCACGACATCGCCCCGCCCATCCTTCGTGTATACGGGCACGTCCACGCCCGCCTCGGTCAGCTCACGGAAGCTCACCGCGCCTCGCCCATCTGCCACCGCGACGAGCGTATCCCCGGTCACGCAGGGGTTTGTCGACCGAATCTCGTACCGCTTCCCCAGCCCCTTCAACGCCGAGTACTCGTTCACCCGGTCCACGAAGATCAGCCCCGGCTCGCCCGTCGCCCAGGCGTGCTGCGCGATCTGGTCCCACAGCCACTTCGCCGGAAGCCCAGGCCGCTTGTCGGCGGGATTGTAGCGACCCTGCGGCGCGGCGCGGTACAGCGGCACCCCGCGAGCCCCGTCCTCGGCCCGCTCGGGCAGGGTGGGGAGGTGTCCGTTGTACATGCCTGCCTGGGGCTCCAGGTAGTACTTGCCGGGCACCTCCTGCACGTCCACGTGCCACAGCCCGTCGCGCTCCAGCGTCTGCCAGAACTTCTCGGTGACCAGGATGGAGATGTTGAAGGTGGAGATGTCGCCCTCGGCGGCCTCGCGGTCGAGGTCCTTGGCGGTCAGGAAGTCGAGCACATCGGGGTGCTCGATGGAGATAGTCGCCATCCCAGCGCCGCGCCTCGTGTTGTGGCTGACCATCCCGTTCGCCAGATACGTGTGGTTCTCCTCCACCGAGATGTCGAGGGTCAGGATGCGCTCGCCCGGCGTCACGCCCTGAACGCGGACGTAATACTCGTCATGGTCGAAGGCGGGCAGAGCATTGGCGATCTGCGGGTTCAGGGCGAGGGCCGCGTAGCCGCTGGCGGTCAAGCCACGCTCGCCCCGGATGTACCGCGAGAGGGTCTTGCGCGTCCCGGTGTAAGCCGAGGGGCTGCCCTTGCGCCCGGCGGGGAGGCTGCCGTGCACGCCCGCCAGCAGACCGGACGCGTGGGGCAAGGGCCACGCGGACTCGCGGGCTGGGTCAGGTTGGAAGGACCCCAATGCCTCGAAGCGCGAGCCGAGCAGCCAGCCCACACGCTCGACGTACCGCTCCAGGCCCTTGCCGCTGACGACGTTGAGGCGGTAGTGCTCGCGCTTGGAGTAGCGGTTCGGCAGGGCCTCGTACCGGGTGAGCTTGGCCGGGATGCCCAGGCCGCCCAGCAGCACCACCACGTCCTCGGCCAATTGGCGTGAGGCGGCGGAGAGTTGCGGGTAGCCGTGCAGCAGCGTACCGTCGGCCTCGAACAAGCCGCGCAGGAACGCGCCGAGGACGGGGCGGGGCGCCTGGCGAACGGGGCGCGGCACCTCCAACGTGAGGGCCTTGCCCTTCAACAGGTCATTGCGTTCCAGCCACGCCACCAGCGCCGCCGAGCGCGTGACGAAGACGACGCTGCGGTCGTCCTCCTTTTGCTCCTGCCGCAGTTCCAGCCCGAAGAGGTCGCGGAAGAGGCGCGGGGTCTCTTCCATCATCGGGGAGCCGTGCGCGACGGCGAAGCCCACGCGGTTGCCGCTCACGAAGCCGTCGCCCCACAGGTAGCCGAGCCAGAAGGCGAGGTCTTCGGTCAGCGTTTCGGGCGTGCGGATGCACTTGGTGTTGAAGTGCAGCTCCGGCAGCGGTTCGAGCAGGGCGGGCGTGCCGGTGTGCCCGTCGAGCACCTGAATCGCCCAGTCGCCGGACTGGAGTTCGTCGAAGCGCACCCACTCGTGCGAGCCGTCCTCCCGCAGCACCTTGAGCTTGTGGTTGGGCGTGCCCTGGAGGGTTAGCCCGTTTTCCAACCCAACCCGAAGCGTGTCCGCCAACCCGTTGTTGAACCCTTCCGGGCTGTGTCGCCAACCCTCGTCGGTGGCGACCTCCAGCGCGTGCCCCTGGTGCCCGAAGCTCCGCGCGTCCACGAGTTCACGCAGTCGCAAGGTACCCCGGCTGGTGTGCACGAGGGTATCGGGGTGCAGACAGCCTCCCTGCCTCACAACACGCAGCACCGGCGCATACACGAACCGCAGCGTATTGATCGGCCCGCTCGTCTCCCCGCCCCGGTTGGCCCACTCCAGGAAGTTGTCGAAAATCTCCATCAGGAAGGAGACCGGACCGCTGCTCGTGCCGCCCGAGCCCTTGATGGGCGCCCCCTCCGGCCGCATCTCGGAGAGGTCGATGCGGGGCTCGACGCCCACCTTGGCGCTCTCGGCGACTGCCCGGGCCGCGTCGATGATGCCGCCCATGTCGTCGGCGACGGCCTGCACGCCCTCGGGGAGCGCGCGGACGATCTGCACTCCATTCAAGCGGGCGCTGGCGACAAGTTCGGCGGGGATGGCGTGGCCATACACTACCCGGGTCCAGTTCCGCACCGCGACGGGCTGCTTCTCCCCGTCGGGCTGGGTGGGGGGCCGCATCAGCCCCTCGATGAAGTCGCCCACGTCGGGGTGGGTGGCGCTCATATAGGCCCAGCCGCGCACGCCCGCGTCGGGGCGGCTGGAGGCGGCGCGGGGCGTGTACACGTCGAGGTTGACCCCGTTGCCGCCGCCCACCTTGGTCACCAGGGCGAGCTTCTTGGCGACTTCCATGACGCCGTCGAAGCTCTCAGGATTATGTTCTGTACTACCTTGCACAAAGCAGTTGAGAACGTTCCCGTGTTGCGTCCCAGCCCCCGCCAGCACGCGCCCGCCGGGGCAGAACTTCTTCTCGGCCATCAGGTCGTAGTACTTCTGCGCCCACGCGAGCCGCGCCTCGGGCACCTCCGCCCCCGCCACCCAGTCGGCGATGCGGCGGAACATGCCGCCCAGGTCGCCGTCCCCCGCCTGGAGGTACTGCCGCTTGGCGATGTGATGGGCGTTCTCGTCGAAGTTGCTGAGGCTGCGGTCGGGCGCGGTGGTCATGGGCAGGGCTCCTCGGGAAAAGGGACAGCAGAAGACCTCACCTCCCCGGGAAGGGGCGGTGCGGGGCGGACGAGGTGGCCCGGTCAGAGGGGCCGCTCACAGATGGTTGACTGTACCACCATCAGGCGGAGGGTACAATGTCTTGTACCTGTACTCGATTTGGTGTACCAGATAGCGCACCCTGGGGTGAGATAGTGCGACGCGCATCCGAGGCCACCTCAGCACACCACTCCCGGGCCGTGCCTGCAAGGGGAATTCCCGCAGAAAGGGGACCGACCCCGGATGAGGTCCGGATGCCTGCCTCCGACCCTCCTCTCAGCACGTGGGGAACTGCCAAGGCGGCCAGCGCCCCTTCCCCCTCGTCGCCTCAACCCAGCTTGATCAGGAACCGCCCGCACGACGGGCACTTCACGGGGGGCAACTTGCCCTGCGCCGCGCGCTGCTGGACGTTGACCGGGAGGTTCACGTTGCAGCCGGTGCAGCGCCCGCCCTGAATCTCGGCGAGGCCGAGGCCCTTCTTGGCCCGGCGGATCAGGTCGTACTCCTTGACCGTGCGGGAGTCGAGGGAGGCGACGAGCGTGGCGCGTTCCTCGCGCATCCCGGCGCCCTGGTCGCGCAACCCCCCCACGCGGGCCTCGTCCTGAGCTTCCAGTTCGGCGAGGCGGGGGCGCAGGGCGCGGTGCTCGGCGCGCAGTTCGGCGGCCCGGTTGCCCAGGTCGCGGGCCCGCTCACGCAAGGGCGCGAGGTCCTCCTCCATCTCCTCGGCGCGTTCCCCGAGCATCTGGATGCGGCTGCCGTACTGGGACTGGGTGCGGGCGTCGAAGGCGTTCTTGTCCTGCTCCTCGCGGGCCCGGGCCATCTGGTCTCGGGTCCCGGCGAGGTCCTGTTCGAGCTGCCGGATTCTCTTCTCCACGCCCTCCAGGGTGATCTCGGTGTCCTCCAGCTCGTTGTTCAGGCGCTCCTGCCCGGCGCGGGCCTCCCGCAGGGGCTCCGGAATGCTGGCCTCTTCCGCCCGCAGCCGGTCGAGGTCCAGGTCGAGCTGCTGGACACGGTACAGGCGCTGAAAGGGTCCGGTGTCACTCATCGGGGCCAGTGTACCCCCGCCTGACGCGCCGGGCGCCGGGAGCACCTTCAGGAAGTGCCCCGGGAACGGGGGTCCCCTGACCATATCCTCAGGAGGTGGGGCCCGCGCTCGCCCGCGCCGCCGGGTGTCCGCTGCGGCGGGCCGGGCGGTACAGCCCCAGGTAGATCAGCACGACGCTCCCCGCGTACATCAGCAGGGTCCAGGCGAACAGCACGTTGAAGGCCACGCCGAAGGGCAGCGCCCCCGCACCACCCTGGACATGAGGCTGCTCACGGCCCAGCCCGCGTCCCAGGCGATCAGGTTGACCCCGGAGGACATCGGGCGGTCCTCCTCGGGGAGGGCGGACATCGCGTAGGCGGTGTAGACCGGGCCCGCCGCGTTCATCAGGGCGCCGCGCGTAAGAAGCGCCGCACTCACCATCCAGAACTGCGGCGCATAGCCCAGCACGGCCAGGAAGGGCAGGCTCGCCGCCTGCACGACGAGCACGGCGGTGAGTTGCCCGAGCCGCCGCACGAGCAGGGGTTGCAGCAGGGCGGTGGCCGCCGTGGCGAGGCTCATCCAGGCGAAGAGGGTCCCAAGCCCAGCGTAGTCCACCCCGAATTTGCCCTCGATGAACGCGTTGAGAAAGGGGATGGTCGCCCCCGCCCCCAGCCCCACGAGGACATTCGGGGCCACCAGCCGGATCATCGTGAGCCTGTCGCGCACGGCGAGGGAACGGCCCCCCGGGCGCGGCTTGCCGCTGGGATGCAGGAGGAGCACCGGCAGCAGCCCCGCGATCTGGAAGGCCGCCGAGACGAGCAGCGCGGCCCGCAACGCCTCCAGACTGTCTGGGGCCGTGCCGGTTGCGGCCGCGTAGGCCCCGGGCACCCGCCCGCCCAGGAGGTTGCCCAGGAAGCCCGCGCCGGTCATCAGGGCGCTTTGCACGCTGAACAGGGTCACGCGGGTCGACTCGTCGCTGTGGTTCGCCATGAAGGGCGACCCGGAGACCGAGAGCAGCGCCGCCCCCGCCCCCTGCACGAGCGCCCCTGCGAGAGCGGCCCCGAGTCCCAGCGCCCGCAGGTAGAAGTTGAGAAAGAGCGCCGCGAACGCCTGCGACAGCCCGAAGGTGAAGGCCGAGGCGAGGTACAGCCAGAGTTGGCGGGAGAAGCGCCAGGTCACGCCAGCCCTCTGCTCCTCACGCCTCCACCCCGATCTGCGGACAGAAGGCGAGCATCGCGCACTCGGCGCAACGCGGGCGGCGGGCCACACAGACGCGGCGCCCGTGCAGGATCAGGGCGTGGTGCAAGAAGACCCAGCGCTCCCGGGGGAAGAGCTGCCCCAGGTCGGCCTCCACCCGGTCGGGATTGGTGTGCGCGCTCAGGCCGAGCCTGCGGGCGAGGCGGCCCACGTGGGTGTCCACGGCGATGGCGGGATAGCCGTAGGCGTTGCTCAGGACCACGTTGACGGTTTTGCGCCCGGCACCGGGCAGGGCGACGACCGCCTCGAAGTCGTTCGGCACCTCGCCGCCGTGCCGCTCGACGAGGAGCCGGGCGAGGGCCGCGAGGTTGCGCGCCTTGGCCCGCGACAGGCCGATGGCGCGGATCAGGGGTTCGAGGTCTTCGGGGCTGGCCCCGCTCATCGCGTGGGCGTCGGGGTAACGGGCGAACAGCGCGGGTGTGGCGGCATTGACGCTCACGTCGGTCGCCTGGGCGCTCAGGACAGTGGCGACGAGCAGCTCGAAGGGAGTGCGGAAGACGAGTTCGGTGCGGGCGTCCGGGTACAGGGCCTCCAGCGCCGAGAGCACGAGCGGGGCGCGTTCATAGGCACCGTCGGGAAGAGGGGAGGTCTTGGGGGGCACGGGGGGCAGCCTAGCTCCCCGCCTCCCCGCCGGGGTGGTGGAGGAACGCAGTTGCCACACGCAACCTCGAGGCGGCCTTCACCGTACTGGAGGCATGAGAACTCTGTCCCTGATCTTCGGCATCCTCGCCGCGCTCGGGCTGCTGCTGGGGCTGCTGCCCTTCTTCGGGTGGCTGAACTGGCTCTTCGTGTTGCCGCCCGCCGTGCTGGGGCTGATCTTCGGCGCCCTCGCCCGTGACCGGGGGGCCCTGACCCTCAGCGCAGTCGTGGCCCTCCTGGGGGCGCTGCGGCTGATGCTGGGCGGGGGGCTGATCTGAGGGCAAAGAGCCTCCCCGGGTGAAGGAGGCCCCGGCCAGCCGACCTTTTAGAGCGTGTTTTAAGAGTCGGACCCGGCTTCTCACCGACATGATGAAGACGAGATGGTTGCTCCTCCCCCTCGCGGGGGACGGGTACAGCTCGCACCGCGAGACTCGCGGAGCTACGCAGCAGAGGGGGCAACGCAGACGACCTCCCGGCGCACTCCACCGACGATGAGGACCCTTTTCAAACGGGCTCGTAAACCCGCCCCCGGGCGTTCTCGCTACCCTTGCGTGCTCCCGGGGGCTTTGCTATGCTGCCCGGGCTCGCGTGCGGGGTCACCTCCCAAGCGGCGTGCTGGGTCCTTAGCTCAGTTGGTAGAGCGGCGGTCTCCAAAACCGTAGGTCGAGGGTTCAAGTCCTTCAGGGCCCGCCAGGAAAAACTCCCGTGCTGAGCGGGAGTTTCGCATTCTTGAACCCCCTGATCGCGCCAGTTCCGGCCCTCGGGTGCAGGAGCTGTGGAATGGGTTCGATTCACCACCCTGGGCCGAGCCTTCCAGGGAGGCGGCGCCCTCTCGAACAGAGCGACCACCAGGGCCCGGCGTTCGTTGTTCAGGACATGCCGGTACACATCGAGGGTTCAGCCTTCCTTCCCGAGCACGGCGATCAGTTCCCCAGGGCGTTGAGGACCCGCTGAGCTTTCCGGCACAATTCCGACCCGGCCTACCGACAGCCGCTGCACATTCGGCTGCGCTCTGCCGACCAGCTCGCCGAGGTTCGCTTGCCTAACGCCCTGGGCCCTCATACGTTCTGCGACGGTCTGCTGCGCCCGTTCCTCATGGGCACAGCGGCATCTACCGGCCATGCGTCCCAGGGGGCGGGCCGTGGGTCACCTCCCGCTCGCCGTGAGGGCAGCAATGTACCGGCGCGCGAGCGTCGTGCAGTAGGCTGGCAACACTCCTCACCTGACACCCAGGCGACCCCCTCCATCCTCACGGGCTGTCGCCAGGAGGCCTCCCATGAAGAAGCTGATGCTCGCCCTTCCCCTCCTGCTGGCCGCCTGCGCTCCCAGGACGACCACCGTCACCCAGCCCGTCACCCCCGGGGAGGAAACCGTCATCGTGGCGTACGAGGCGCCGCCCGAGCAGGTGTTCACCGACGTGCTCGTCTCCCTCCGGCTGGACCCCGGCGTGCCTCGCTACCGACCGGGCCTCTCGCTGGGGGGCGACTTCGTGGAGCGGGAGGCGTCGGGACCGTGGACGGTCGTCAGCAACGCGGCGACCGGGACGATCACGGCCCAGGCGCGCAGCCCGCGCGTGACGACGGGCGAGCCGGACGTGCACCGGATGAACGTGACCGTGACGGGGACGCAAACGCCACTGCGGACACAGGTGGTGTTCCGGTTCACCGGGCGAGCCGGGGCGCTTGTGGACGAGTTGGTCGCCCGGCTGGGGGCGAAGTACAACCGGCTGCCAGTCGCCCGGTGAGGGCAGCGCCGGGTCGCGGCCGAGCACATCAGCTGGGCGCCGCGCACCGGGGGGGACCCAGGGCAGCACTGGGGGGCGCAAGACAAGTCGAGCGCCGCTCGGGACGCTGGCCGAATACGCTGGACCGAGTTATGCGAACAATCTCACTTTTCGCCGCCCTGCTCGCTGGCCCAGCCCATGCTCAGACCCTTCCCAACATGAGCCCCGCCACGTCAGCCCAGCGCACCGTCATCGACACCAACGCCCGGGCGTTTACCGGGCGGGGCTGCAAGACCTACGGGATCAAACTCAACCCCGCCCCGCCCAACATCACCGCCGCCCAAGCCAAGCTGGCCGCCGACCTCGCCGTCACCTCCCTGGTGGAGCTTTACCAGAAGCTGGAGGTGCCGATCACCCGGTTTGTCCGGACCCCAGCCGGGGGCGCACACCTCTACCTCGCCAAGGACCGGTCCTACATGGAGGTGCTGACGGTCAAGACTGGAGGACGGTACTACCAGGGCATCAGGGCCTGTGTTCTGCGGTGAGCAGGGTCGACATCAGTTCAACCAACGATGCTGGGGAGGCTTGTTCTCCTCGTCGTGGTCGAGGTCGACCAGCAGCTTGCGCAGGTCCTGGACATCCTTGTTCATGGCGATGACGCTGTCTTGGAGCTGGGGCAGGAGGTCGCTGTACAACAGAAGGAGGCGGTTGCTGGCCTGGTCGTGCTCCAGGGCCGAACGGATGGACTGGCCGGAGCGGCCGAGGTTGAGTTCTCGCCAAGGGCAGTGCTCCGGGAGCCGAAGTCAGGTCAGCCAGTTCGAGCAGCAGGCACCGCTGCAACAGCAACAGATCGGCGAACTCCTCGACTTTCGTCATACCTGGCCGTCATGCCTGGCACCGTACAGGTCACCCCTCAAGAACTCCGTAAAAGCCTCCTCGGACCTCGCACCGTTCGGCAGGAACTCACCCGTACCCCAACACACCCGTATCCGCACCGGGGGCCCGCCGAATGCGGACGGGTGTTCCTGGTCTCCCGGGGGTGTGTCGCGTACACCATGTCCACCCCGAAAACTCAGGCCGACCGGGTGAAGTCGGTGGGTGGCTCCGCACATGAGCCGGGGCTTTTTCCGCTGTACCGAGCAGCGGCGGCAGGCGCGGACAGTCGCACCGGCACGTTGGGGCACGGCCCCGCGAGCTTCCCAGGCCTCCTGCACGACGGAAGAACGGCGAAGGGGAAGGCAGGCCACCCACATTTCCCGTTCCCCGTCTTCAAGCGGACGCCTGCCTGCGTCTGAACACGCCTTGCCCTGGGACTTGAGAACCAGAGCAAGGCAGCAACCCCCTCCCGAATCCTGATCCCCGAGTCCCAGCGAGCCCGCCGAAGATGGCGGGTCTTGTCATGCCTTCGACCCGTGCCACCCTCTCAAGCCTCGTCCACGACACTGTTTCTCGACGGACGGTCCGCTCGACACCTCCTCATCCACGGCGTTTGGAGACGATGAACCCGTGCCTTTTGGACGGGATCACTTCGGCGCCCAGCCGATACACATCGGAACCGCTCGGAACAACTCAGTTGGGCTTGGGGGTGCCGCTGCGCCTTCCAAAACCGTAGGTCGAGGGTTCAAGTCCCTCAGGGCCCGCCAGGGTCGCCTCCCACCCGGGGGGCGCTTTTTTCTGGGGGCCTCCCCGGGCGGAGTGGGTCACCCGCTTGACCCCGTACATCGCGCCGTCGGCGACCCGCAGCAGGGCGTCGGGCGTCCGGGCCTCCCCGGGCGCGAGGCTCCAGCCCAGGCTGCCGCCGAGCCGCACGGTCGCCGCCCCAAGCGGGAAGGGGGTGCCCAGGACCGCGCGCACCCGGCGCTTGACGGCCCCCAGCCGCCGGAGAGTGGCGCCGGGCACGAACAGCGCGAATTCGTCGCCGCCCATGCGGGCCGCGAGGACCTCCGGGGGCAGGGCTGCGGTGAGCCGCCCGGCGAGCGTGACGAGCAGCCCGTCCCCGGCGGCGTGCCCGTAGGCGTCGTTCACGAGCTTGAACCCGTCGAGGTCGAGCACCCCCACCGCGAAGGCCCCCCCGCCTCCCGCCGACCGGGACGGCCCGGCCAGGCCCGCGCAGGCCTCCTCCAGCACGGCCATGAAACGCGCCCGGTTGGGCAGGCCGGTCAGCCCGTCGTGGAAAGCGAGGTGTTCGAGGCGGCGCAGGGCCTGGCGCCGGGCGATCAGGAGGGCGGCGAGGTCCGCGAACTGCGCGAGGAGGTCCGCCTCGGTGGGGTGAGGCGGGGCGGCCCGGCGCCCGTACAGGGTCAGCGCCCCCAGCACCGGCCCGCCCGCCTCACGGATGGGGACGCTGTAGGCCCGGCGGTACCCCGCCCCGACGAGATTCTCGCGCAGGGCCTCGGGGAATCCCTCCGGTGTGAGGGCGAGCACCGGCTTTTCCTCGAAGACTGCCCCCCCGCAGGAGAAGGGGCGCGCCTCCCGCGCGGGCCCCCGGACCTCGCGCGGCAGGGGCGGCAGGCGCGGCGGACCGATCAGAACGAGGTCCTCACCCTCGCACAGCGAGGCGCACGCGGCGCTGCCGGGCAGGCGTTCGTCGAGGGTGGCGATCAGGGCGCCCAGGATCTCGGGCAGGGGAGCGCCCTGCGCCGCGAGATGCATGGCGCGGGTGTGCCCGGTGGCGAGCGCGAGGGCCTGGCGCTGCGCCGTCACGTCGCGCAGGACGGCGAGCCAGTGGGTCACCGCGCCGCCGGTCCCCTGCGGGCTGCCCTCTCCCAGCCGCAGGGGCGTGACCTGGGCCTCCATCCAGCGAATGTCCTCCGAACGCAGGGGCAGGTCCACCCGGAAGGGCTGCCCCCGGGCGGCGAGGTCCGCCGCATCCGGAAAGGCGGCCCGCAGGCTCTCCCCGGCCCCCGCGAACAGGGCCTCCAGCGTGAGGCCGCGCAGGGTGTCCGGCGTCTGCCCCAGCAGCCGCGCGAAGGCGTGGTTCGCAAAGGCCACCCGCCAGGCCGCACCCGGCCAGGCCGCCTCGCGGGCCGGGCGCTCCTCCACCCGTTCCAGGATCAGGGTTGGGTCACTGCCCTGCAGCAGGGCGAGCACTTCCAGCGGTGCCTGGGCGGAGGACGGGCCGGACGGCGCGGCCTGATCCCGCGACGCCTCCTCCCAGTGCACGGTCATACGTCAGTGTAGGACCTTAAGCCGGTGTTTATCTATGAAAGTACTCGCAACCGCAAGTCTTTGGACCCAGTTCAACGTGCTGGAGGCAAAGGCCTACTCGCCCCGCAGGGTGGTGCTGGCGAGAAGCCAGCTCTGGAACTCGGGGAGGGCGCGGTCGAAGGGGAGGGCGATGATCTCGGGGATCTCGTAGGGGTGCATGGCCCGCACCCGCGCCTCCAGGTCGGGGTAACGTTCCCCGGTGGTCTTGATGATGAGGAGCGACTCGGGGTCCTCGGCGATGTCGCCCTCCCAGCGGTAGACGCTGTGGAGACCGCCCACGACGTTCACGCAGCCCGCCAGCCGTTCGGCGACGAGCGTGCGCGCGAGTTCATGGGCGCGTTCGGGAGGAACCGTGACCAGCACGACGAGTGACATACCCCGGCAGCATACGCCCCCGACCCGCCCGTCGGCGTGCCCGGCTCAGGGCAGGCGCCGCACCACGCAGTTCTCGCCCGTCGTCTCGCCTGGCGTCTCGGGAGCCCCCACCGCGACGATCACGTCCTCCTGGGCCCCCACGAAGCCCTGGCAGCGCGCGAGCTGTTCGAGATACGTGGGGTCGTCGGCGGCGGCCACGGCCTCCTGGAGCACGCGCACGTCGCGCTCCAGCGCCGCCACGCGCTCCTGGGTGGCCCGCGTCTCGCGCAGCCAGGTCACGCTGCGGTAGCCCAGGTTGCCGATCTGGAAGGTGAGCTGCACGATCCCCAACCCGGCGAGCAGGGAGGCGAGCATCAACGTGAAGGGCAGTCGCCGGACCTGGCGCCAGCGCGAGAGCAGGCCACGGTCGGGGTGGGAGGGCGGCGGGTCGGGGGCGGTCATGGGGCAGAGCATAGCGCCGCGCGCCAGGAGAACTGGGGGCGCCCGGCATAATGGCCCCATGACGAGCGGCACCCCCTCCTCCCCGCGCGGCGAGGCCGAGTCCCCAGCTCCCCTCAACTGGGCCGCCCCCGACTGGACCCGCGCCCACCGCGCCGAGATCCAGATGCGCTACGGCGACATCGACGCGATGGGCCACCTCAACAACGCCGTGTACGTGCAGTACCTGGAGACTTCGCGGGTGATCCTGATGGGCGACCTCGGGGTGCGCGACACGGAGGACCATTCGGTGATCGCCCGCCTCGAACTCGACTACCGCCGCGAGGTCCTGTGGGGCCAGCGGGTCGTCGTGGAAAACCTGGTCGAGAGGGTGGGCCGCACGAGTTGGACGGTCGTCTCGCGCCTCCTGGCGGACGGCGAGCCCTGCGCCTACGCCCGCACCGTGCAGGTGAGGGTGGACGCCGCTCACCGCCCCGAACCCCTTCCTGAGCGGGTGCGGGGGGCCCTTGCCCCGCTGCTCGTCCAGCCGAGTGCCGAGGGTGTGGCGACGTGAGCGGCCGGGCGCGCTTCGAGGACCGGGTGATGTACCAGGGGGACGTGTGGGTGCGGCTCGACACCCTGCCGCGCCTGCTCGCCGAGGGCTGGCGGCGCACCCTCATGAGCGGCGGCGTGGTGAGCGTGGTGCGGACCCCCTTCCAGTGGGCGATGGGCAGCCCGGTCATCGAGATCGAGACGGGCGGCTACATGGGCGACGTGGGCCTGTACGTGCCCGAGGTCCAACTCCGCGAGGCGCTGGTCCTGCTGGGGGACGGGGAGGATGGGGCGCCCCCGACATAGAGCGGTCCTGCCGCCCGCGACGGGGCCGGGGTAGAGTGCGGGCCGCAAGGTCGTTCACTCCCCCCGGCCCGTTTTGACCGGGCTCCCTGTCCCCCTTTTCGAGGTGAAGCAGTGAATCAAGCTAGCATCGGCGTGGATGTCGGCGGCACGAAGATCGCCACCGGCGTCCTGCGCGCCGGAGAACTCCACGACCGCCACGTGCAGCCCACCCCCGAGACCGGCTGGGAGGGCGTCCTCGATGCCGTCGCCGCCCAGGTGCGCGAGCTTCAGGGGCGGCACCCGGACGCCACCCTCGTCGGCGTGGGGGTGCCCGGACCTCTGAGCAGCGACCGCACCCGGGTCAAGTTCGCCCCCAACATCTACGGTTTCATCGACGTGCCGCTCGTGGACGGGCTGCGCGACCGCCTCGCCCAGCGGGTCGTGCTGGAGAACGACGCCAAGGCCGCCGCCCTCGCCGAGGCGTACCTGGGCGCGGCGCGTGGCACCGAGAGCAGCGTGTACGTGACGGTGAGCACCGGCATCGGCTCGGGAATCGTGCTGGGCGGCAAGATCTGGCGCGGGCGGCATGGGATCGCCGGGGAGATCGGCCACATCACCGTCATGCCCGGCGGCCCGGTGAGCGGGGCGGGCCTCGACGGGGCGCTGGAGGCCGTCGCCAGCGGCACCGCCATCGCCCGCGACGCGAGCTACGCGCTGAACCGCGACGTTTCGACCGCCGAGGCCTTCGCCTTAGCCGCCCAGGGTCACCCCGCCGCCCGCCGGGTGGTGAATCAGGCGATGAAGGCCATCGGCGTGGCGCTGGCCGACCTGCAAAAGATCCTCGACCCGGAGGTCTTCGTGATCGGCGGCGGCGTCGCCAGTGTCGGCGACCCCTTCTTCCAGGGCGTCCAGGCTGCCGCCGACGAGTACGCCGGGCCCTTCGCCCCCGTCACCATCCGCCGCGCCCAGCTCGGTACGGACGCCGGAGTGATCGGGGCGGCGCTGGCGGCTCAGCAGGGGTGAACGTGGTGAGTGGTCAGTAGGCAGTGGTGCGTGGAAAAAGAGGGGACTCGCACGTCGAACAACGTCGCAGGACCCCTCTTTTGCTGACGGCTGACCGCTGAGGGCTGACGGCTAGATCACGAACTCCCCGGACCGCATCACCGCCTCGCGCCCGCCTTCCTTGGTGATCCCGTCCACGTCCATCTCGCCGCTGCCGATCATCCAGTCCACATGGGTGAGGCTGTCGTTGCCCCCCTTGGCGTTGAACTCCTCGACCGTCATGTCCACCCCGCCCCGCACGTTGAAGCGGTAGGCGTTGCCGATGGCGATGTGGGAGGCGGCGTTCTCGTCGTAGAGGGTGTTGAAGAAGAACAGGCCCGAGCGGCTGATCGGGCTGGAATTCGGCACCAGCGCGACCTCCCCGAGGCGGTGGCTGCCCTCGTCGGTGTCGATCATCTGAGCCAGGGTCTCCTCGCCCGTTCTCGCGGTCGCCTCCACCACGCGCCCGCCCTCGAAGCGGATGCGGATGCCCTCGATCAGGACGCCGTTGTAGGAGAGTGGCTTGGTGCTCACGACCACCCCGTCGACCCGCTCGCGGTGGGGGGCGGTCCAGACCTCCTCGGTGGGAATGTTCGCCGTGAAGGTGATCCCCAAGGGCGTGTCCGCCGCGCCGCCACCCCAGATGTGATCGTCGGCGAGGCCCACGGTGAGGTCGGTCTCCCCTCCCCGGAAGTGCAGGGCCGCGTACTGCCGCCCCGTCAGGGTCTCCCGGCGCCGCTTCAGATCGGCGAGATGAGCCTGCCAGGCGGCCACCGGGTCGGGCTGGTCGGCGCGGGTGGCGGCGAAGATGGCGTCCCACTGCTTCTGGACCGCCTCCTCCCGGGACACGCCGGGGAACATCAGCTCGGCCCACTCGGGCACGGGGGCGGAGATCAGGTTCCAGTTCAGGCGGTTGGTCATCACCTGCTCGGTGTAGGGCCTGCGGTAGGCGGCGAGGGCCCGCTGGTGGGTCGTCACCCGCGCGGGGTCCACGCCCGCGTAGAGGTTGGGGTTGGTCGCGCGGATGGCGATGACGGCCCCGCCCGCCTCCGCCGTCTCCTTCTCGGCCTCCACCCGCCAGCGGCTGATCCCGTCGAAAGACCCCTCGGGCGCCAGCGAGAAGCGGGCGAGCTGCACGTCGTCGTCGTCCCAGCGCACGTCCACGAAGCTCGCACCCGCCGCGTAGGCCTCGCGGACGATGAGTCGGGCGAGCGGCGCCGTGTCCACCGGGGCCTGGACGAGGACGCGCTGCCCCCCCCGCACGCCCAGACCTACCCGCACCGCGAGCCGCGCGTAATTGCGCAGCTTCTCCTCGAAATTCAACCTTGTCACGGGGGGCAGGATACGCTGATCCGCTCACTCTTGACGCCTGATCGGGGGCCATCTATAGTCTTGGGGCTGGCCGTCGAGGCGTAGCGCAGCCTGGTAGCGCACTACCTTGGGGTGGTAGGGGTCGTGAGTTCAAATCTCGCCGCCTCGACCAGCGAAAGACTCCCTTCCAGAGGGAGTTTTCTTTTTGGCTCAGGAGGCGCCCAGTTCCTCCAGGATGTCGTTCACGCGGGCGCGTTCCTGCCCGGCGCTCTCGGGGTCGCCCTGGCTCAGGTGCCAGTCCACCAGTCGGGTGCGGGCCTCGATGTTCAGGGGGTCGGCGGCGATCAGGGAGCGCAGGGCGTCGCGCCGCTCCAGACTCTCCTCGGGCTGGGCGTCGGCGTAAGCCTGGAGGGCGTCGTGCAGCAGCCGCTCGGCCAGCTCGCGCTCCTCGTGGAGTTCGGCCGCGAGGTCCGGCAGCACGGCGGGGGGCGCGGCCTCGCGGCGGATCAGGGCGCCGACCCGCTCCAGGTCGCGCGCCTTGAGCGCCTCGTGCAGGTCGGCGAGGTCGCTCTGCACCGGGAAGGTGAGGGTCAGCCGCCCCCGCGCGGAGCTGATGAGGTTCACGCCGAAGGTGCTGCGCAGGTGGTACATCGCCGTCTGGAGGCTGGCGAGCGGGTTCTTGGCGTCCGGCCAGAAGCGTTCGGCGAGGGCCTCGCGCGGCAGGGAACGCCCCGAGAGGGCCAGCGCCACGAGCAGGGCCGCACTCTTGCGGGTGGGAAAGTCCTCCGAGCGCCAGGTGCGGCCCGCGTGACTGAGGCGCAGCGGGCCCAGGGTCCGCAGCACGAGCGGAAAGAGCGCCCGGGCAGCGTCGTCCTGAACGTGGGCCACGAGGCGGTGGGCGGCGGGGCTCTCCAGCAGGGGCCGGTAGCCGTGCGCGCGGATCAGGCCCAGCGCCTCCTGAAGGTCCTCCGGGCGGGCGCGGTGCAGCAGGGCCGTGGCGAGTTCGAGGCGGGCGTCCTCCCGGCGGGCGGCCTCGACCACCTCGCCCAGGTCGCCGTCCCCCTGCAACGCGGCCTCCAGGTCGGCGCGCAGGCCGAGCGTGCGGGCCTCGGCGAGCGCCTCCCGGGCGGCCTCCGGCTCCCGGAGTTCGCGCAGGGTGCGGGCGAGCAACAGGTGAGTTTCGGCGTGCAGGCTGCGGTCGGGGGTGCTGGGGTGTTCCAGCAGGCCGCGCGCCACCCCGGGCACCCCGGCGTGCAGGGCGAGCAGGGCCTGCACCCGCGCCGCCCACCCGCCGAGGTGCGGGAGGTTGCAGCGTTCGGCGAGCGCCCGGGCCCGGTCGAGGTGGGCGCGGGCCCCGGAGGCGTCCCCCAGCAGGGCGTGGACCTCGGCGAGGTTGACGTGGGTGAGGGCCGTGTCCCCCGGGTGTTCGCCCTCCAGCAGCAGGAGCACCTGCCCGTACGGCTCCAGCGCCTCCTGCAACAGGCCCCGGCCGAATTGCAGCGCCCCCAGCGTCTCCAGGCTGCGGGCCTCGCGCCGCAGGTCGCCCGCCTCGCGGAAGGCGGCGACCGCCTCGTCGAGGCTGCGCTCCGCGTCGGCGTGGCGCCCGAGCTGCACGAGCAGGGTGGCGCGGTTGTGCGCGGCCTCCCCGCCCGTGAGCCCGCCCGCAGGTGTGGCCGCCTCGAAGTCGGCGAGGGCCCCTCCGGCGTCCCCCCGCAGCGCCCGCACCACTCCCCGCGCGTTGTGCGCCAGGGGCTGCAGGGCGGGGGCCAGGGCAGGCAGCGCCCGGGAGTACAGGGTCTCGGCCCGCCCCAGGTCCCCGGAGGCGCGGGCGAGCAGCCCCGCGAGGTACAGGGCCGGGGGCTGCTCGCGCCAGTGGGGGGGCAGGGCGCGCAGGGTCGAGCGCAGGGCGTCCGTGCCCGCGTTCGCCCGCAGCGTCCGGGCGAGCAGGGTCAGGTGCTCCTCCCACGCGGCGGCCTCGCGCAGCAGGGTCAGCGCGTTGGCGGTGTGGCCCGCCCGGTGGAGCAGAGGCGCCACCCGGCGGGCCGTCTCCGGGTCGGGCAGCGGGCAGAGGTAGCGGCGCAGCACCCCCGGAAGGCGCCAGCCCCCGGGCGCGGCCCACAGCCACCCCCCGTCCGCCAGGGCGGCGACCAGCTCGGCGGGAACGTTAAGGGCAGCCTCCACCTCCGGGGTCACCAGGGGCGCGAGGGCCAGCGCGCGGCAGGCAGCCAGCAGCGGCTCCGGCGGCAGCAGGGGGGCGAAGAGGGCGCTCGCCAGGGGATGCCGGTACCACTCCTCCCGCCCGGGACCCGGCGCGTCCCCACCCTCCGCCAGGGCCAGCGCGAGGGGCAGGGCGGCGGGCCAGCCCCCGCTCAGGGCGAAGGTCTCCGCCGCCCAGCGTTCCGCCGGGGCCAGCCGGGCGTGCCATTCCTCCTCGGGGTACAGGGTATCCGCGCCCGTCAGGACCAGAGGCGGGTGGGGGAGGGGGCTTTCGCGCGCCCACCGCCCGACCTCCGAGCGGCGGTGCGGCCACCACAGCCAGCCCTCCAAATGCTCGCCCGGGGGCTCACGGGTAGTGGCCAGGCCACGGGCGCGGGCCCAGGCGACGAGGGCCTCCTGACCGGCCCCCACGTCCACGGGCGCGATCACCGGGCCAGGAGCCGCCTCCAGACGCGTTCGCAGCCGTTCGGGCAGGGGGAACATCGGTGGACCGAGTATAGAGAATGAGGGCGGGATGGAGACAATCTGGGACGACGCCGTTCGCGTTGGGGTCTCGCCTCGTCCGTCAGGGGTCTTGCCTGGTCTTCCCCGTGGGGCACCCTTCTCCGCCTGCGGCCGTCAGGTCCACACCAATTTCAGGGCCAGCCCGAGGAGCACCGCGCCCGTGGCGCGCTCGATCAGGTGGGCGAAGCGCAAGTACCGCGTCTGAAACACAGGGCGGGAGAGCGTCAAAGCCACCACGGCAAACCACGCGAACTCGGTGAGCACCACCGTCAGCCCGAACACCCCTTTCCAGACGAGCGGCGTCTCGGGTCGGATGACCTGCGTGAACAGCGCCAGGAAAAAGAGCCCCACCTTCGGATTGAGCAGGCAGGTCAGCAGTCCCATCCGCGCCGCGAGGACGGGGCTCACCGCTCGCCCGGCCGTCGCCCCCGTCTCCAGGGAGGGATACGGCCGGGCCCGCAGAAACTGCACGCCGAGGTAGACGAGGTAGAGGGCCCCCGCGACCTGCACCCCGCGAAACAGCGCGGGGGACGCCTCCAGCAGGGCGACCAGCCCCACCAGGCACAGTCCCACGTACACGGCGTCCCCCAGGGCCAGTCCGGCGGCTGTGGCGACGCCCGCTGCCCGGGAGCCGCCCAGCGTGTTGCGGAGGGTGACCGCGAGGTTCGCCCCCGGACTCATCACGGCGAGCGCGCCCACCGTGAGCACCGCCAGCCAATCCGTGGTCAGCGGCACGTCGTCCTCAGCTTGAAGGAGTAGGGTTCGGGCATACGCCACGCTACGGGGGCTTACCTCGTGCGTCTTGAACGATCTGAACCGCGCGCGTACTGGCCGGGCGGCAGGCCGAAGACGCGCGTGAACGCCCGGGTGAAGTGGCTCTGATCGGCGAAGCCTGCCTCCAGTGCGGCCCGGGCCAGCGGGACCCCGGCGTTGATCAGGCGCCGGGCGTGCTGGAGGCGTAACCCCTGCTGGTAGACGTGTGGAGGCAGCCCCAGCGTGCTCCGAAAGGCCCGCACGAGCGAGCCGGGGTGGAGTCCGCACAGCGCGGCCAGGTGCGCGAGGGTCACCGGCTGCGCGAAGTGCGCGTGCAGGTAGTCCCGCGCAGGCTCGACGCGAGCGGCACCCCGGCCACCTCCGGGCAGCCGGAGCGGCCAGACGGGTGCCAGGGCGTGCAGCAATTCGGTCAGCGTGCTCTCGACCCGTAACGCCTCGCCCCCGGAGGTGATCGCGAGGTCCACCGCCCCGAACAACCTGGCGAAATCGGGTCGGGTGTGCAGGGCGGGCACGAATGTGGTGGCTGTGAAGCCCGCGAGGCGCAGCGCGTCCTCTGCAACGTAGAGCGTGCGGTGCGTGAGGTCCCCTGGCCCGCCTGCGCCACCGGAGTGGGGTTCGCCTGGTGGGGTGACGACCAGATGACGCTCGTGGGCCGTCTCCCGACACCTGGCCTGCTCGAAGAGCATGACGCCGTGTTCGACCAGGGCGAGGGAGAGTTCGGGGTGGGCGTGTTTGGGGAAGTTCCGGTGGTGGTCACGGGCACAGAGGACTTCGACCTGTCCGTTCAGGGCCCGTGCCACCTGCATCTGGACTGACATTGCCTTCCCCATGCTGGAGTCAGCCTGGCATGTCGAGAGTCACGGGAGGTGGGCGACCAGCCGCTCGTCGGGCTGAGGCTGCAACGCGAACGGCGAAGTTTCAGACAATCTTTATTTCTCCAAAAGGCCGGGACCTTTGCGTTTTTTTTGAGGGGCCTTTGCTGAAATGACCCCAAGCAAAAATTTCCCCGTTCCAGGAGCCCCCGATGAAGAAGACCTCCCCCGTCGTCCTGAGCCTGACCGTCCTCCTCGCCGCCTGCGGGCAGAGCACGCCCCAGATGTCCGCTCCCTCCGCCTCCTCGAACGGGGCCCCCCTGGGCACCCTGGCGACGGGCACGACGACCTCGGCGTGCAGCGCGCTCTACGCCACGGCGCCGAGCGGCGTGCAGGTGGACGGCACCATGCGTTACGGGCAGGTGGGGACCCTGATCCTCTCCTTCGCGGACGACACCGCCAAGGGCCGCGCGGTGACGTGGATGGACTCGAACCTCCCTGTGGACCTCGGCAAGGGGCTGGGCGCGTTCCAGAACCTGCCGATGATCGCGGTGAAGACGCTCGTCACGCCCGAGCTGGTCGAGACCCTCAAGGCGAAGCTCCCCGGCCTGTCCTCGATCTACCAGGACGCGCCCCTGCAGTACAAACTCGCCGAGAGCGTGAAGTTCATCGGGGCGGACGTGGCGCGGAGCACCTACGGGGTGACGGGCAAGGGCGTGGGCGTGGCGGTGCTCGACTCCGGGATCGACGGCACGCACCCCGACCTGAAGAACGTCGCCAAGAACGTGAAGCTGGTCGGCCCGATCACCGACGCGGGCGTGGGCGGCTACCTGTACGTGGACACCCCCGACAGCGACACGACGAGCGGGCACGGCACCCACGTGGCGAGCACCATCGGCGGCAGCGGGGCGGCGTCCGAGGGCTCGGCCCGGATGCGGCGCGGCGTGGCGCCGGGGGTCACCCTGGTCGGCGTCGGCGCGGGCGAGGGCCTGAGCATCCTCTACGCCCTGCAAGGCTTCGACTACCTGATGAAGCCCGAGGTGCGCGAGACCTACAACGTGCGCGTGATCTCCAACTCCTGGGGATCGAGCGGCGAGTTCGCCCCGTACAACCCCATCAGCCTCGCCGCCAAGCGGGCCTACGACGCGGGCATGATCGTGACCTTCGCGGCGGGCAACGAGGGCCCGGGGGCGAACACCCTCAACCCGTACTCGGCCAGCCCCTGCGTGATCAGCGTGGCGGCGGGCGACAAGAAGGGCTACCTCGCCGACTTCTCCAGCCGTGGCCGCGCCGGGGACGCGCTCGTCCACCCCGACGTGACGGCCCCCGGCGTGGACATCAGCGCCGCCCGCGCCAAGACCGGCCTCGCCGCGACCACCGTGCCCGACGTGGACAACCCCCAGTACGCCACCATCAGCGGCACCAGTATGGCGACCCCACACATCAGCGGCGTGATCGCCCTGATGCTGGAGGCCAACCCGGGGCTCACGCTCGACGGCGTGATGGCGATCTTCCAGAAGACCAGCCGCCCGATGTACTACGCCGAGCCCGCCACGAGTGGCCTCGATCCCAACCAGGTCGTCACCAAGCGCCGCGAACTGTGGGAGGTCGGCTACGGCTACGTGGACGCGAACGCCGCCGTGCGCGAGGCGGTGCGTCAGAACGCAGCCCGCTACACAGTCACGACGACCGGCCTGCCCGGCTGGAGCGGCACCGTCACCACCAGCGTCTGCGGGCCCCAGGTGAATTGCGTGACCACCGCGCAGGACGCCCACACCCTCAGCGTGCCCTCGGGCGCCAGTGCCCTGCGCGTGGCGACCGAGTGGGGGAACCCCGCCTACGACCTCGACCTGGAGGTCTACAACCCCTCGGGCCAGCTTGTCGGCTCCAGCGCCCAGGGCACGAGCACGGGTGAGGCCGTCAGCATCCCCAACCCGGTCGCGGGCAACTGGAAGGTCGTCCTCAAGGGCTACCTCAACGCCCAGACGAGCTACACCGGCACCGCCGAGGTCGACAAGGTCGTCCGCCGGTAAATCCCAGCCACGAGAAGAGTCCCTCCAGGTCGGAGGGACTCTTTCGTCTGTTCTGCGCCCCGCCCTAATTCAGCCGCCCGCGCTCCCGCCGCCCGGCCTGCTCCAGGGCGCGCCAGCTCGGGGAGCCCCACGCGAGGCGCCCAGCGTGATGCAGCCGGAGCAGCGTGGGAAGGTGATACCACTCGCCGTCCACCCTCACGATGTCTCCCGGGCGGAAGGGGGCGGGGAGGAGCCTGGCCCCGGGTCTTCCCCTTCCAGGGGGTCGGTTGGGGAAGGCGAGCTTGCCCAGGGCCTCCGTCCGAATCGACGGGGCCTTCCAACCCCGGTCGACCTCCTGTCCGGTTCGCGGGCGCCGGGAGGAAGCGGCGGCCCACCCGGCCACGCCCAGCAGCAGGAGGACCAGAACGCTCACGCCTTCTCCGGGAGGCAAGAAGAGGAGAGGCCCCTCCTGCGAGGAGCCCCCCCCACGTCGCCGTCCTCACGCCTCGGCATTCTTGCCCTTGCCCTGCGGCGCGTCGGGCATCCGGCGCAGTTCGGCGGCAGGGACACCGAGGAGCATTCCCTGCTCGGTGTGCACGTCCACCGTCCCGGTCAGGGGGTGGAGCTTGGTGACCTTACCGCACGCCCCACTCCCCTCATGGCAGACGCGGGCGTTCTTGCGCGGGAGATCGCCCAGGAGTTCGAGGTACTGGGTGTGCTCGTATTGCAGGCAGCACAACAGGCGCCCGCAGGGACCGGAGAGCTTTTCGGGGTTGAGGGGAAGCTGCTGGTCGCGCGCCATGCGGATGCTGACGGGCGCGAACTCCTGAAGGTGGTTCGACGAGCAGTTCTCGCGCCCGCAGGCCCCCAGCGTGCCGATCATCTGCGCCTGCTCACGCGGGCCCACCGCCGCGAAGTTCACCCGGGCGCGGGTATGATTGCGCAGGTCAGCGATCAGGCTGCCGAGTTCGATGCGGTCCTCGGCGCTGTAGCTGATCGTCACCAGGCTCTCGTCGAGGGTGAACTCGACGGCGACGATCTTGACGGGCAGGCGGCGCTCACGGGCGCGGGCGCGCAGCAGCCACTTCAGGTCCTCGCCCTGGCGGAAGAGGTCGTCCCAGCGGGCCAGGTCTTCCGGGCCAGCAGCGCGCAGCACCGTGCCGTAACGGCCGTTGTCAGAGGGGGTGGAGGCTTCGCCGCGCACGGTGGCGACCTCCGGGCCGCGCTTGCCCTGCACGACGACGCGGGTGCCGACCGCGTGCGGCTCGGCGCTGAGCATCGCGTGCAGACGGGGACTGCGTTCGAAGCGGACGGGAAGGACAACCACGCCCCGCAGGATGTCACGCCGGGGGGACACGCGTGGGGAGCCGAGGCACAAAGGGGGCGCTCAGGGGCGCTCGGCGATGGCCTCGATCTCGACCCGCACATCGCGGGGCAGGCGGGCGACCTGGACGGTCGAGCGGGCCGGGTAGGGCGCCTCGAAGTACTCCGCGTACACGGCATTCATGGCCGAGAACTCGTTCATGTCGGCGAGGAACACGGTGGTCTTGACGACGTGGCCGAGGTCCGTCCCGGCGGCGGCGAGGACGGCCCGCAGGTTGTCGAGCACCTGACGCGTCTGCGCCTCGATGCCGCCTTCCACGGGGGTCCCGTCGGGACGCAGGGGAATCTGGCCGCTGGTGACCACGAGCCTCCCGAGCAAGGTGGCCTGGCTGTACGGGCCGATAGCGGCGGGCGCGTCCCCGGTCTCCACGATGTCTTTCATGCCCCCACTCTAGCGGGGCGGGCCGGAGGGAACTCCTGCCCGCGCTCAGCCCTCCCGGCGGAAGCGGGTCGGGCGGGAGAGGGCCGGATTCAGCGCGCGGGTCAGGGCCGCCGGGCGCGAGAAGGGCTGGCCCTGGCGGGCGCGCATCACCCGCTGGAGGGTCATGACCCCCCCCAGCAGCAGGGCGCCGACAAGGCCGATCAGGAGGCGGCGTTCGGGAATGAGCATCACGCCCAGCAGGGTGAAGTACGCCACCGTCAGCAGCAGGTAGGTCAGGGGGCTGCTCCCCCGCCGGGCGCTGAGGAGAACATCGACGTAGGTGGGCCCGTCCCCCTGCCGCTCGGGGAGGGTGTAGCGCGGCAGTCTCCCGGGGCGCTGCACGTCCACGACCACGGCGGTGATGTTGTCCGGGCCCCCCGCGTCGTTCGCCGCGTCCACCAGGAGGCGGGCCGTCCCGTCGGACGCGAGGGGACGCGCGAGCAGGTCGAGGAGTTCGGCGTCGGTCAGGACGCCGCTCAGGCCGTCGCTGCACAGCAACAGACGGTCACCGGCACGCAGGGGCAGCCCGAAGAGTTCGAGCCTCACCCGCTCCTCGCCGCCCAGGGCGTTGTTCACCACGCTGCGCCACTGGTGGTCGCGCGCCTCTTCCTCGGTGAGGTGCCCCAGCCGCAGTTGCTCGGCTACCCAGGAGTGGTCGTCGGTGAGGCGGTGGAGTTCACCCCCGCGCAGCAGGTACGCCCGCGAGTCGCCCACGTGCGCGACGATGGCCGCGCCCCGGTCGACGAGCACCGCGAGCAGGGTGGTGCCCATCCCGACGTACTCGCCGACCGCGTGGCGCAACACCGCGAGGTTCGCCGCCTGCACCGCCTCCGCGAGCCGTTCGGGCGGCTGGCCGCGCCCCCCGAGGTAACGCTGGCCCAGCGTGTCGAGCGCCAGGTTGGCCGCGAGTTCCCCCGCCGCGTGCCCCCCCATGCCGTCCGCCACGGCGAACAGCCCACCCCCCGGCAGGTCGAGGGCCAGGGCCGCGTCCTGGTTCACGTCCCGTTGCCGCCCCACGTCCGTGAGCAGCCCGGAGGACAGTGGGGGCGTCACGGCGGCGGACATGTGACCAATATAAGGGAACCCTTTATCCGAAACGCTTGAAAAACCCCACGGAAGGGTCGACACACGGCGGGGGGCAGTGTCAGGCCGTTCACGAACGGTGAGGTCAGCCGGGCCGGATGGCCTCCTGCCGCTCCAGCCACAGCACCAGGGCCTCGGCGCTGGCGGGGTTGGTGGCGAGGGGAATGTCGTGAACGTCGCACAGCCTCACCAGGGCCGTCACGTCGGGCTCGTGGGGCTGGGCGGTGAGGGGGTCGCGGAAGAAGAACACGGCGGCGATCCGCTCCTCGGCGAGTCGCGCCCCGATCTGCTGGTCGCCGCCCAGCGGCCCGGAGAGCACCCGCTCGACGCTGAGACCCGTCTGCTTCTGGAGGATGCCGCCCGTCGTGCCCGTGGCGACGAGGTGATAGCGCGCGAGCACATCCCGGTGGGCGAGCGCGAAGAGGGCGAGTTCGAGCTTCTTCTTGTCGTGCGCGATCAGGGCGACCTGCCGCCGCGTGTCGCCCGCCCCTGTCGTTGCCCCCGTGCCTGCTCCCGCTCCCGTCATGGCGGCAATTCTGGCACGGGGGATCGGCGGTGGGGGGAGTCATGTCGAGGTGCCGGGAAGGGGTGACGGGTCCCCGGCTCAGGGCAGCTCGGCCTCGAAGTCCTTCACGTCGCCGAGGTAGTCCTCCATCCAGGCCTTGAGGGCCACCTTGGTGTAGCCCCCCCGCAGGGGGAGGGTCGTGTCGAGGTAGTAAGCACCCTCGTAGACGTAGGCCTGGGTGAAGAAGTTGCTGTTCCACTCGTTGACGAGGTCGGTGTCGAGGCTGTCCTCGTCATCGCTGTAGTCCCAGTTGGTGCTCGCCGTCACGCGGTCGCAGGTCGTGCCCTTGCAGCCGCTGAACCACACGTCGAGTTCGTAGTCGCCCGCCTTGACCGTCAGGCTGGGCTCGTCGTCGCCCTCGACCGGGTTGACGGTCACGCCGTACCCGGCCTCGCGCAGGGCGGAGGCGACGGTGGCGGGCGTCGCGGCCTGGACCTGTCCGCCCCCCGGGGTGGGCGCCTGGGCCCCCCCGGCCCCGGCCACGCCGAGGCTGACGGTGAGAACAAGGGCCGCTGCCGACGTGCCGAGTTCGCGCATGGTTCACACTACGCCCTGGGCGGGTGGGCGTTGAACGCGGGGGCCCGGGCACAAATCTTTATCCTTCCGTCGCCGGACGGGCAGGGGCGGCCCTCCCCGGCCCACCAGCACGGCCCCCAGGACTTATGGTGGGCTCATGACCGCCCCGCGCGACCCCGCCCTGTCCCCTCCCCCACCGGCCCGGCGCAAACGCACCTTCGGGGTCTACATCGGGAGGTTTGAGCCGCCCCACCAGGCCCACCTCCTCGTGATGCTCGAAGCCCTCAGGAGCGTCCAGAAGCTGATCGTGGTGATCGGCAGCGCCCGCGCCGCGCGCAACACCAAAAATCCCTTCACGGCCGACGAGCGCCAGGGGGTCGTCACGGCCATGCTCGCCGAGGCGGGTGTTGCACGCAGCCGCCTCCTCTTCGTCCATGTGCGCGACTACTTCTACAACGAGGGCCTGTGGCTTTCCGAGGTGCAGCGCGGGGTCGGCGAGCACACGCGCGGCAGCAGCGACGTGGCCCTCATCGGCCACATGAAGGACGAGAGCAGCTACTACCTGCGCTCCTTCCCGGGTTGGGAGTTCATCCCCACCCATGTGGTCAGCCCCCTGAGCGCGACCGACGTGCGCAAGGCCTACTTCGAGGACCGCCTGGAGGACGTCTCCGGCATGGTCCCGCCCGCCGTCCACACCTTCCTGACCACCTTTCGGGGGACGCCCGAGTACGCCGAGCTGCGCGCCGAGTTCGACTACCTGCGCGAGTACCGCGCCGCCTGGAAGGACGCGCCCTTCCCGCCCGTCTTCGTCACGGCCGACGGGGTGGTCACCCGCAGCGGGCACGTGCTGATCGTGCGGCGGGCCGGACTGCCGGGGCGCGGGCGCCTCGCCATGCCGGGCGGCTTCCTGGAACAGGGAGAAACGCTCGTGGAATGCGCCGTCCGTGAGGTCCGCGAGGAGACCGGGCTGGGCGAGGGAGTGAACCTCCCCGCCGCCCTACGCGCTCAGGCCGTCTTCGACTACCCCGACCGCAGCCAGCGCGGGCGCACCGTCACCCACGCCTTCCACTTCGACCTCGGCATCGGCCAACTGCCCATCCTCCGCGCCGCCAGCGACGCCGCCGACGCCTTCTGGATGCCGCTTTCCGAGGCCCTGGGCCACCCCGAACTGTTCTTCGAGGACCATCACGCGATCATCGAACACTTCCTGATGCGGGGGTAGGGAGAGATGGGCAACGGGGGGAAGTGTACCCCCGGCGGGGATCACTCCAACTCATTCAACTCATAATTACTAAGAGCAAAGATGAGTCAAGAAAGCCGTTCCCCAGGAGGCCCCCATGACGCTGCCCCACCTCGACGACCAGAACCTCATCCTCGACACCGACTCGTACAAGAGTAGCCACTTTCTCCAGTACCCGCAGGGGACGACGTGGCTGTTCTCCTACCTGGAGTCGCGCGGGGGGCGGTACCCGGCAACGCGCTTTTTCGGGCTTCAGTACCTCCTCGACCGCTACCTGACGCGGCGGGTGACGCGGGAGAACGTGGAAGAAGCCCGCGCCCTCATCGAGGCGCACGGCGAGCCCTTCCCCTACGAGGGCTGGCTGCGGGTGGTGGAGGTCCACGGCGGGCGGCTGCCCCTTGAAATCCGCGCCGTGCCCGAGGGGACGGTGGTGCCCATCCACAACGTCTTGATGAGCGTGACGAACACCGACCCCGAGCTGCCGTGGCTGGTGGGGTGGTTCGAGACAATGTTGATGCGCGTGTGGTATCCAACGACTGTCTGCACCCAGAGCTACTATCTCAGCGAGATCATCCGCGCCGAACTGGAACGCACGAGCGACCGCGCCGCCGAGGAGTTGCCCTTCAAGCTGCACGACTTCGGCTCGCGCGGGGTGAGCAGCCGCGAGAGCGCGGGGCTGGGCGGGCTCGCGCACCTCGTCAACTTCCTGGGCTCGGACACGTTGGAGGCGCTGCGGGTGGCGCGCAACCACTACGGGGCGGACGTGGCGGGCTTTTCCATCCCCGCCGCCGAGCACTCCACGGTCACGAGCTGGGGCCAGGAGTGCGAGGTCGAGGCGTACCGCAACATGGTCCGGCAGTTCGGCAAGCCGGGGGGCATCTTCGCGGTCGTCAGCGATTCGTACGACCTCAAGCACGCGATCAACGTCCACTGGGGCGAGACCCTGCGGCGGGAGGTCGAGGAGAGCGGCGCCACCCTCGTCGTCCGCCCCGACTCCGGCGATCCCCCCGCGATGGTGCGCCTCGCCGTAAATGCGTTGGCCGCCAAGTTCGGCACGACCACCAACAGCAAGGGCTTCCGGGTGCTCCAGCACGTCCGGGTGATTCAGGGTGACGGCATCGACGAGACGACTATCCGCCAGATTCTCCAGAACCTCACCGTGGACGGCTTCTCGGCCGAGAACGTGGCCTTCGGCATGGGCGGCGCGCTGCTGCAAAAGGTGGACCGCGACACCCAGAGGTTCGCCTACAAGGCCAGCGCGGGTGTCATCGGCGGCGAGTACCGGGGCATCTACAAGGACCCGGTGACCGACCCCGGCAAGCGCAGCAAGGACGGCGTGCTCGACCTCGTGATGGAGAATGGGCGCATGGTGACGCGGCAGTACAGGACGTTCGACACCGACTTCCCGGGCTCTCTCATGCGGACGGTGTACCGGGACGGGGAAGTGCTGGTGCGGGACACGCTGGAGGAAGTCAGGGGACGGGCGTAGGGATGAACGCGCTGGAACCACTGCTGCCCGTTCTGCAAACACTGGAACCGTTCGGGCTCCCTGCCGCCGCTCTGCAAGGGTGGTACGCCTATGCCAACCAGAGACAGGCAGCACGCCTTGCCAAACACCTTGAGTACGAACTGAACCTCGTCCACCAGAAGCTCTCCACGCGCGTGAATCACGCCTACCTGCGCTCCGATGCCTTCCAAGCGAATGTCGTGCAAGCCGTTCGTGCTGCCGAAATGGCCGAATCGGAGGACAAACTCCGTTTCATCGCCCGTGCCCTCGCCGGGTGCATCCTAAATTTCCCAGTGCCCCAACTCGACAAGTTCCAGACCATGCGGATCGTCGAAGGTATGTCTGACCGAGAACTGCGCGTGTTCGTCGAGTATTTTCAATTGCTCGATCCAATTGATCCCTACACAGATGCTTTTCCAGATGACAGTCACGTCACGGTGGCAGGACTCACCCGACAGGAATTTATGGCCGCCCTGCTTGGGTTAGAACAACTGGGACTATTGACAAAAGAGAGGCCGCTGGATAAGGGCAGTGAGTGGGTAATTGTTTCGCTACAACTTCGGGGAGGAGAAGGGATGGTTTGGACTCTCACACCCCTTGCCCGCCAAGTTGCCACTCTAAGTCGCCTGCAAGGAGACGAGTAATCCTCCTTATCGTCTCCAACTCAGGGTGGGGGACACATCGAGACTCTACTTTCGGTGGACGCAACCCTCCTTCACCCGTGAGCGTACTGTGGGGCAGGAGGCGTCAGGCATGACCAAGCCCGAAGATCAGTCGCCCGGCAACGAACCCGCTCCCCAGCCCAGCGTGCCGTCCTGGGTGGACGAGGTGCTGCGCGTCCAGGCGAACCCCCAGCCGGTCACCGTCACCCCTTCGCCGAGTGAAGCGACGGGCGGCGAGCCGCGTCGTCCCGAGGAGTCGCCTCCCCCCGCCGCTCCTTCCCAGCCCGCCGCCGAGGACGACTGGATCACGCGTGTCACGAGCAACACGGCCGAGAACCCGGCCGTCTCCGCCGAGCCCGCGAACGACCTGCGCATCCCAGAGGCGTCTCCCCCACCCGTCGCCCCTGCCCCCACGACCCCGCCCCCGGCCAGGGAGGACGACTGGATCGCCCACGCCACGGGCAATGCGGCGAAGAACCCGACGATGCCCACCGGCCCGCAGGTCGTTCCCCCGTCCTCCGGCGGGGTGCAGGACTGGCTTCAGCCCATGCGGCCCGTCGCCTCCTCCACGTCGTCCGACGTGCCCGCCGACATCGCGCAGAAGAAGCTGATCGCGGGGTTGCTCGGCATCGTGCTGGGGAGTCTGGGCGTTCACAAGTTCTACCTGGGGATGAACACGCCCGGCCTGATCATGCTGGGGGCCAACATCGGCGTGTGGATTCTGGCCCTCCTGCTGGGGCTGATCACGCTCGGCCTCGGGCTGATCATCACCGTGCCGCTGGCCGCCCTGGTGAGTGGGGCCATCGGGCTGCTCGGCCTCGTCGAGGGCATCCTCTACCTCACGAAGTCGGACGAGGAGTTCTACGGGCAGTACGTGCTGGGCAAGAAGCCCTGGCTCTGAAGGGCGGGGCGGGGGAGTTTCGGCCCTCGCCGCGCGGAAGGAATTGAGGACGTTCAGAACCCAGCTCCAGACGTGGGGAGGTCGTATGAGGGACGAGGGCGGACGGCGTGAAGTCACCGAGCCGGAAGGGGCGGGCCCGGGGCCGACGCGCGTTTCCCTCCTGCCGACCGTGGTGCGCAGGGCGCTGCTCAGCGCGCTCCTGGGCGGCGGGGCGTTCGTGGCCGTGACCACCCTCTCGCCGGGGCTGGCGCAGGTGCAGGGCTACCGGCCGACCTACGCCCTGCCCGCCGGTCCCTTCACGTACCTCGATCTGCGGAGCCTTCAGGCCGAGTTGCGGCGGGCGGGGGTGGGGGTGTCGGGCCCGCCCACCCGGCCCGTCCTCACCTTTCCAAACACGTCTCGGCCGGTGGTCGTGGAAACCGGGGAGGGCCGGGGGGAGCCCTACCTAAGCCGGGCGCTGGTGCGCGACTACGGAAGCGGGCAGGTGTACCTCGACGCGAACACGTTGGCGCGGTCGCTGCTGAGGGCCGGGCTGGACGTGCGGGTGCGCGGCTGGGTGAATCCCGAACTGCGGGTGGGGAAGGTGGCGCTGAGGCTGGGCACGGCCTCCCGGCCGGTGGACGCGTACAACCTCTACAGCCTGGCGCTGGCCCCCCTGGCGCGGGAGCTGGGGCTGCGCGAGCCGTACAGCGCCCGCTGGAGCGGGGTGAGGCTCTACAGCACCCACACGGTGCGGGCACCGGGAGGCGCGGGGGGCGTGTACGCCCTCGTCAGCGTGATGGACGTGCCGCCGCGCGCCCTGGAGCGGCAGGCGAGCCCCCTCGTGCTGGCTTTCGACCTCGCCCGGCCGGGCGTGGACGGGCGCCTGCACTTCGCCCTCCCCTACGACATGTTCCACCTGCGGCTGACCGGGAACCCCGGCGAGTTGCGGCAGGGCGCCCGGCGCCTCGCCGGGAGGCTGGGCTACGGCAGCGCCGAGCTGCCCGCCCCCGCCCTGCTGCTGCGGCTGAGCGGCGGGCTGTCGCCCCGGGCCACGCCCTACACCCTGATTCCCCGGAACGAACGGAGCGTGGGCGAGTAGGAGAACGGAGCGGCACAGGTTCTTTCTCGTGCGGACCTGTGCCCGGGCGGTTCGGTCGTCTCGCCGCCCCTACCCCAGCGCCTCCCCGATGTCGGCGCGCAGGTCCCCCGGGTCTTCCAGGCCCACGCTCATGCGGATGGTGTGGGGGCTGACCCCGGCGGCGCGGCGGGCCGCCTCGGGCATCCGGCCGTGGGTGGTCGTCCAGGGGTGGACGACGAGGGTGCGGCTGTCTCCCAGGTTGGGGGCGATACGGATGACCCGCAACCGGGCGAGGAAGGCGGCGGGGTCCCCCACCTCGAAGGTCAGGACGGCCCCGAAGCCGCCGCGCAGGTACTTGCGGGCGAGGGTGTGGTGGGCGCTGCTGCTCAAACCAGGGTACGAGACGCGGCCCACGCGGGCGTGCGTTTCGAGCCACGTCGCCAGGGCCAGCGCCGTCTCCGACTCCCGGCTCAGGCGCAGGGCGAGCGTTTCCAGCCCCTGCGCGAGCAGGAAGGCGTTTTGCGGGGCGAGCGTCATCCCGAGCTGGTGGGCGCCGAACCACCGCTGCCGCCACGCGAGGGCCCCTTCTCC
Source organism: Deinococcus aetherius (assembly GCF_025997855.1). NCBI lineage: Bacteria > Thermotogati > Deinococcota > Deinococci > Deinococcales > Deinococcaceae > Deinococcus > Deinococcus aetherius. Next base: position 606,738 of record NZ_AP026560.1, on the reverse strand, counting down.
CCGGACGCCCAGGACGCTGCTTTCGCCCCCCTCGGTGTAGATGGGATTGCGGGTCAGGTCGTGCCGGTTCCCCACCGTCACGCTCCCGCCCATCACGCTGCCGTGGCCGCCCGCCCATTTGGTCAGCGAGTGGGTCACGATGTCCGCCCCGTGTTCCAGCGGACGGCACAGGTAACCCACGCCGCCCCAGGTGTTGTCGATGCCGAGCAGGGCGCCCCGTTCGTGCGCGATGGCGGCGAAGGCCCCAATGTCCGGCACGTCCCCGGCAGGATTGCCGATGGTCTCGGCCCAGACGAGGCGGGTGTTCGGCTGCATCGCCGCCTCGATGGCCTCCGGCGTGTTCTCGGTGATCGTCGCCGTGACCCCCATCAGGGGCAGGATGTTGTTCAGCAGTCCCGCGCTGCCCCCGAAGAGGCTGCCCGTGGAGACGACGTGATCCCCCGCCCGGCACACGCCCAGCATCGCCGTGAAGCTCGCCGCCTGCCCGCTGGCGAGGGCGACGGTCGCCGTGCCGCGCTCCAGCGCCGTGACCCGTTCCTCCAACGCACGCACGGTGGGGTTCTGGAGGCGGGCGTAGCTGAGGCCCTGATTCGTTTGGAACTCGCCCTGCGCCTGCTCCAGCGTCTCGAACTGGAAGGCGGCGGCCTGGTGGATGGGAATGCCGACCGTCTCGCCCAGGCCCCGAGGGATGCCCGTCTGCACGGCGGTCGTTTCAAACCCCCACTCGGACGTCTCGGGAGCGGTGTTCTGGGCGGCGGTGGCCGATTCGGCATCGCGGAGGTCGGTCATACGGTCATGCTAGGCACTCGGCGCGGCTAGAGTGCAGCCCATGTCCTACCTGCTCGAACTGCGCGGGGTCTGGGGTTCGGCGCCCCTGGTCTCCGTGGGCGTCAGCGTGCTCCTTCGGGACGAATCCGGCAGAGTCCTCCTCCAGCGGCGGGGGGACGACGGGCTGTGGGGCCTGGTGGGCGGTGGCCTCGAACCCGGAGAGAACTTTTTGGAAGCCGCGCACCGGGAACTTCTGGAGGAGACAGGCCTGAGGTGCCCTAACCTGGGCCTCCTGCCGTTGGAGGAGGGGCTGGTGAGCGGGCCCGAGTTCTACCACCGCTACCCGAACGGACACGAGATCTATCTCGTCGGCGTGCGGACGCACGGCACCCTGCCCGCCTCCGCCCTCGCTCACGCCGCACCGGACGACAGCGGGGAGACGCTGGAATTGCGCTGGTTTCCCCTTGACGACCTGCCGCCGCTGAGCAGCAACATCAACCGGGCCAGCATGAATGTCCTGCGCGCCCAGGCGGGCCTGCCGCCCCTGCCTCTGCTCCCCTTCCCGGACCCTCCGCCCGTCGGGAATCACCTGATGGAACTGAGGCGGCTGGTGGGCCCGCGTCCCCTCCTCGCCCCCGGCGCGAACGTGCTCGTGACGGACGAGGCGAGCCGTCTGCTGCTCCTGCAACACGGAGAGACGGGGCGCTGGACCCTGCCCGGCGGCGGGCTGGAACCCGGTGAGAGCTTCGAGGCGTGCGCGCGGCGGGAACTGTTCGAGGAGACGGGGCTGAGTGCCGCCCGGCTGGAGCCCCTGCGCCTGTTCGCCGGGGCCGGGTACCGCTTCACCTTTCCCCACGGGGACGTGATCGACGTGGTGAGCGTCCTGTACCGGGCATACGGCGTTACCGGGAAGTTGACCCTCCCCGCCGACGAGATTCCCGGAGCGGCCTGGTTCGACAGAGGTGCCCTACCCGGCGAGGACGAGTTCAGCGGCTCATTCAGCCGGGCGATGGTCCAGGCATGGAAAGAGGGCCGGAGCACGTAGCCCCAGCCCCCTGCTCCACCATCCTCACTTCTCCCGGATGCTCCACCCCTGCGCCCGGACGGCCCCGATCAGGCGGTCCATCACCGGGTCCACCTCGGCGTCCGTCAGCGTCCGCTGCCCCCGGAACACCAGCCGCACGGCGACGCTGCGCTGGCCTTCCGGGATGGGGGCGCCCACGTACACGTCGAAGGGCTCCACGCTCTCCAGCAGCTCGCCCGCCTCTCGCCTGAGCAGGGCGGCGATCTCGCCGTAGCTGACCTCCTGCGGGGCGATGACAGCGAGGTCTCGCCAGGCGGCGGGGGCCCGGCTGGGGTCGCGGAAGGTCCAGGTGCGGCCCGGCAGCGGCAGGGCGGCCTCCATCATGAAGGTGTCGCCCTTCAGGCCGAACTCCCCCGCGATCTCGGGGTGCAGGGCACCGAGCCAGCCGACACTTTCACCGTTCCACACGACCTCCCCGGCGATCCCGGGATGTAGGGCGGGGGGCACCGCGTCCCCGCGAAGTTGGCGGATGTCGAGGCTCGCCCCCAGGCTGGACGCCAGCGCCTCCACCAGCCCCCGGAAGGCGCTGAAGGACCCGGCCACCCCCGGCTGGTACGTGTTCGCGGCGAGGGGACCGCGCATCAGCAGGCCGAGGCGCTCCCGCTCGCCCTGGGCCGGGAAGACGCGCCCGATCTCGAAGATCAGGACCCGCTCACCCTTGGGATGCGCCTGCGCCGCCTTGAGGAGGCTGGGGTAGAGGGCCGTCCGCATCCCGGTCCGGTCGGCGGTGAGGGGGTTGCGCAGGCGGACGCCCGGGGCTTCGGTGCGCGCCTTCCCCGCCTCCTCGTCGCTCGTGAAGGTGTAGGTCACAACCTCCTGGAACCCCAGACCGCTCAGGGCGCGGCGCAGGGTCGTGCGGGCCGCGCTCTCCTGCCCCGCGCCCAGGTTGCTCTCGTGAACCCGCAGGTTCGGCAACGTCTCGGGGAGGTCGCCGTACCCGTGCAGCCGGGCCACCTCCTCGGCGAGGTCCTGCCAGATGCTCATGTCCACGCGCCAGGAGGGCGGCGTCACGGTCAGGCCGTCACCATCCCGCTCCACCCGGCAGCCCAGGCGGGTGAGGATGTCGGCCATCTCGTCCGTGCCCACCTCCATGCCGAGGAGGGCGCGAATCTGCCCGCCCGTCGCCTCGATGGGGCCAGGGAGTTCGGGGGTGCCGACGACCGTGGCGCCGGGATGTGGTGAACCGCCGCCGTACTCAGCGAGGAGGCCCGCCACCCGGTCGGCACCGCGCGGGGCGAGGAGGGGGTCCACGCCGCGCTCGTAGCGGTACACGGCGTCGGTCTTCAGGCCCAGGCGGGTGCTCGTGCGCCGGAGCAGAACGGGGTCGAAGTGGGCAGACTCGATCACCACGTCCGCCGTGTCGGCCCGCACGTGCCCGTGGTCGCCGCCCACGATGCCCGCGATGCCGAGGACGCCCTGGCCCTGCTTGGGCTGGCCCGCCGTGGCGAAAGCTTCCATCACGGTCGGGATGTGGACCTCGCCCCCGTCGCGGATGAGAAGGTCTTCGGGGCCGACGGTGTGCTCGTTCCCCAGCAGGTCGCGTACGGCCTCGCCTTGACGAAGGCCGAAGGAGACGACGATCTGGCTGTCCGCCACGTCCCGGCGGTCGTAGAGCGCGGTGGGCTGACCGAGTTCGAGCATCACGTAGTTGCTCGCGTCCACGATCAGGTCGATGGGGCGCATCCCGGAGAGCGTCAGGCGGCGCTGCATCCACAGCGGGGAGGGGCCGTTCTGCACACCGCTCACCGTCCGGGCGGCGAAGTGGTCGCAGCCGAAGCGAATCTTGCGCGAGGGGTCGCGCTCGATGGTCACGCCACGCGGGGGTAGGGAGACGCGAATCTCGCCCTCGCCATGTGGCTGCGGCCCGTTCTGCGGCGACACGAGGTCGAGCCTCAGGAACGCCGCGAGGTCCCGCGCGAGACCCAAGACGCTGAGCACGTCGGCGCGGTTGGGGGTCACCTCTACGTCGATCACGGAGTCGGCCTGCCATACCCCGCGCATGGGCGTGCCGGGCGCCGCCGTCCCCGCCGGGAACAACATCAGCCCCGCGCCGCTCTCACCGATGCCGAGTTCCCTCGCGCTCGCGGCCATGCCCCAGGACTCGACGCCCTGCATCTGCCGGACGCCATATTCCGTATCGCCCAGCCTCGTCCCTGGCGTGACGAGGGCGACCATCGTGCCCGCAGGCAGGCCGACGGCGTTGGGAGCCCCGGAGGCGATGGTGCGCGGGCCGTACGGCCCCACGTCGAGCGAGAGCCTGGTGAGCGCCGTCCCCTCGATGGGCTCGGCGGCGGTGACGGCGGCGAGGAGGACCCCCTCGGCGGGAGCGGGGACCTCCTCGATCTCCTCCAGCGGCAAGCCCATGCTGGCGAGGATGGGTTCGAGGTCGGGGGCGGGGGGGAGTTGGGGAATCAATTCTTGGAGCCAAGAGTAGGGGAGTTTCATGGAGGACCTCGAATTGGGGGAGTTGGGAACTTCGTTTTTCGGGACGCTCGGCCCGTTCACCCCCTCCCCGGCCCCCCCCCCTCAAGGGGGAGGGAGAAAAGAAGGCAGGCGCGTTAGGTTGATGTGTGTCTCAACGTTGGTCCAGAACCAGTCCGTCCTCGGACGTTGCGCGTTCGTTGCGGCAACGTATGACCCCTGAAGAGACGCTGCTTTGGCAGCATCTGCGGGGCAAGGGGCTGGGCGTGAGCTTCCGGCGACAGGAACCGATGGGCCGGTACGTAGCGGATTTCGTGTGCTACGAGCGCACCCTCGTCATCGAACTCGATGGCAGCAAACACCTGAACAGCGAGGCGGACCGGGCACGCGACGCGGATATGGCCGAACACGGCTTCGAGACGTTGCGCTTCTGGAACAGCGAGGTGAGAACCAACTTGAGTAGCGTGCTGGAACGAACCCAGCAGACCCTTGAAGCCCGAAAGACCCTTTAACCCCTCCCCCTTGAGGGGGGAGGTTGGGAGGGGGTGAACGAGCCGGGCAACCCTTGCTACGTTCACTTCAACTCTTCTTTCACGCCCAGATACTTGCTCAGAGCGTTGATATGCAGAGGGTAAAAATCAGCGGGATGCTCCCTCAGCATCTCCTGGCATTCGCTCTTACTTATCCAGCGAATGTTTGCTGTCTCGGCAGTTCCTTCGAGCAGGATGCCGTCGGCCTCACAGACAAAGGAATGCAGGAGGATCGAATACCCACCCGAGAGATTCTGAGTGATGCAGAAAGGCATAAAGCTCATGACCTCATATCCGTTCACCGTTTGGACAGTTCGCCCTTGCTCCCCCTGGATGCTGGTGAGGGTAAGGCCCGTCTCCTCACGCACTTCCCGCCGCAGAGCGTCGAAGACATTTTCGTACTCGCGCACTTTTCCAGCGGCCAGTTCCAGCATCCCGTTCTCGATTCCACCGCCAGCCTTTCGGCGCTCCTGAATCAAGATGAACTCCTGACCATCTATCTGGCGGCGAATGATGGCCCCGACACACGGGATGGCGAAGGCTTCGGGCATCTCCCTACCCCAACTCCCCCCGAAACTGCCCGATCACCCTGGGATCGTTCGCGTAGAAGTACCGAATATCCGGAATCCCGTACTTCAGCATCGCGATCCGCTCCGGCCCCAGCCCGAAGGCGAAGCCCGTCTTGCCCTCGTACACGCGCGGCTTGCCCTGGGCTTCCCGCAGATCGTCCACCGCCCGGAAGACGTTGGGGTGGACCATGCCCGAGCCGCCGAGTTCGAGCCACTTGCTCTCGCCGCGCGGGTTCTCCCACCACACCGCGAAGTCGGCGCCCGGCTCCACGAAGGGGTAGTAGCTCGGCTGGAAGCGGACCCTGGCCGTGGGGCCGTACAGCCCGCGCGCCATCTCGGCAATCGTGCCCTTGAGGTCGGCTATGCTGATACCGTCGCCGACGACGAGGCCCTCAAGCTGGTGGAACATCGCCTCGTGGGTGGCGTCGGTCGCCTCGTAGCGGTAGACCTTGCCGCGCACGACGACCTTCAGCGGCGGCTCGTGGTCCACCATGTAGCGCACCTGCATCGGGCTGGTGTGGGTGCGCAGCAACCGGCCGTCCTCCAGCCAGAAGGTGTCTTGCAGGTCGCGGGCGGGGTGATACCACGGCACGTTCAGCGCCTCGAAGTTGTGGTGCTCGTCCTCGACCTCGTCGCCCTCGACGACCGTGTAGCCCATGCGCTCGTAGAGGCCCACGAGGTCGTCGTACACGCGGCTGATGGGGTGCAGGCCGCCCGCCGGGAGACCCAAACCGGGCAGGGTCACGTCGATGGCCTCCGAGGCGAGCCTGGCATCCAGGGCCGCGCGTTTGAGGGTGGCCTCGCGCTCCCCCAGCGCCGCGTCGATGGTCTGGCGCAGGGCGTTGATCTCGGCGCCGCGCGCCTTGCGCTCCTCGGGGGGCAGCTTGCCGAGGCCGCCGAGTTCTCGGGTGACGAGGCCGCTCTTGCCGACGTAGCGGGTCTTGACGGCTTGCAGGGTATCGAGGTCGGGGGCTTGCCGGATGGCTTGCAGGGCTTCTTCTCTCATGGGGACTCCTTCGCGAAAAGAAAATCCCCGCCACGCGAAGAACGCGGCGGGGACAAGGCGCTCGACCGGGGCTCAGGTCAGCGTGACCCCGCCGCGCGGAAACGGCGAACGTGAACCGGCGAGGGGCGTCATGGGGTCAGGGTAGCGGGCGAGGGGGTAGGGGTCAACAGGCCGGAGAGCTTAGCCACCCTCCCGGCGTGTCCTGGCGACTGGCGACTGGCGACCCCACACGGGTCATGCGGCGGCAACGCCGTCCCCTCACCCCTGTGCCACCATGCCCGCATGGGTGAGGTTCACACGGAGGTCTTCCTGCTCGTGGCGGGCGTGCTGCTCCTCGCCAGCCTGATCGTGAGTCGGCTGGGGGGACGGCTGGGCATCCCCGGGCTGCTGCTCTTCCTGGGCGTGGGGATGCTCGCCGGGTCGGACGGGCTGGGCATCCAGTTCTACGACTACCGGCTGGCGCAGGTGCTGGGCACGGTCGCGCTGTGCTTCATCCTCTTTCAGGGCGGGCTCGACACGAACTGGCGGCTTGTGCGGCCCGTGGTCAGGCGCGGCCTGAGTCTGGCGACCCTGGGCGTCCTCCTCACGGCGGGCGTCATGGCCGCGTTCGCCCACTTCGCCTTCGGCTTTCCGTGGCTCAGCGCGTGGCTTCTCGGGGCCATCGTGAGCAGCACGGACGCCTCGGCGGTCTTCAGCGTCCTCAAGGAGCGCAACCTGGGCCTGAAGGGCGACATCGACCCGCTGCTGGAGTTCGAGTCGGGCGTGAACGACCCGATGGCCGTTTTCCTGACCATCGGGATCATTGAGCTGATCGCCTCGCCCGGGGCGGGCGTCCTCGATATCGTGCCCCTCTTCCTGCGGCAGATGGTCCTGGGCGCCCTGCTCGGCGTGGTCCTCGGGCGGGCGGCGCTGTGGGTGCTCAACCGCCTTCTGCTCCAGTTCGAGGGGCTGTACTCGGTCCTCAGCTTGGCCCTCGCGCTGACGATCTTCAGCGGGGCGGCAGTGGTTGGTGGCAGCGGCTTTCTCGCCGTCTACATCGCGGGCGTGATCCTGGGCAACAGCGACTTCATCCACAAGCGCAGCCTGATCTCCTTCCACGACGGGCTGGCGTGGCTGATGCAGGTGGCGATGTTCCTCACGCTGGGGCTCCTCGTCAACCCGCGCGAGCTGCTGCCCACCGCCGGGCTCGCGCTCGCGTGCGCCCTCGTGCTCGTGTTCGTGGCGCGGCCGGTCAGCGTGTACCTGAGCCTCGCGCGGGCGCGGATGCCGCTGAACGAGAAGACGATGGTCGCGTGGGTGGGGCTGCGGGGCGCGGTGCCCATCGTGCTCGCCACCTTTCCGCTCCTCGCCGGGGTGCCGCAGGCGCAGACCTTATTTAACATCGTCTTCTTCATCGTGCTGACGAGCGTGCTGCTCCAGGGCACCACCCTCACCCTCGTCGCCCGCTGGCTCGGCGTGCGCGAGACGTTGCCCGCCAGGGCGGCCTACCCGATCACCTACACGCCGACCGGCCACAACAAGAACGAGATGGTCGAGGTCGAGGTGCGGGCGGGCAGCGACGCCGACGGCGCCCGCATCGTGGACCTGCACCTGCCGCCGGGGGCCCTGGTCATCCTGATCCACCGCGCCGGGGAGTTCCTGATCCCCAAGGGGGCGACCGAGTTGCTCGCCGGGGACAGCGTGCTCGTGCTCGCCGGGGAGGCGGAGTTGCGGGAGGTGCGGGGGAGGCTGGGAGAGGGGGCGCGGGAAGCGGCGCGCGGCGCGCGGTAGGAACCTCTCTTGCCCACGTCCCCATTGCGGAGACAAGCCCCCGATCCCCCTCACCCCGCAGTGTTACCGTACCCCCATGACGAGCACCGCCGAGAAACCCGCCCTCGCCGTCCGCGACACGGCGGCCCAAGATCCGGCACTTTTCGACCTGATCGCACAGGAGGCTGAGCGCCAGCGCGTGGGGCTGGAGCTGATCGCCTCCGAGAATTTCACCTCCGCCGCCGTGCGCGAGGCGCAGGGGAGCGTGCTGACGAACAAGTACGCGGAAGGGTATCCCGGCAAGCGCTGGTACGGCGGCTGCGAGGTCGTCGATCAGGTGGAGCGCCTCGCCATCGAGCGGGTGAAGGAGCTGTTCGGCGCCGAGTGGGCGAACGTGCAGCCGCACTCGGGAAGCAGCGCGAACCTCGCCGTGTACAACGCATTGATCGAGCCGGGGGACACGGTGCTCGGCATGGACCTCTCGCACGGGGGGCACCTGACGCACGGCAACCCGGTGAACTTCTCGGGGCTGCGGTACCGGATCGTCGGGTACAGGGTGAACCCGGACACGGAACTCCTCGATATGGAGGAGGTGCGCCGCCTCGCCCACGAGCACAAACCGAAGATGATCATCGCCGGGGCGAGCGCGTACAGCCGGATCATCGACTTCGCGGCGTTCCGGGAGGTTGCGGATGAGGTGGGCGCCATCCTGTTCGCGGACATCGCGCACATCGCCGGACTCATCGCGGCGGGGCTGCACCCGGGCGCGCTGCCGCACGCGCACGTGGTCGCCTCCACGACGCACAAGACGCTGCGGGGGCCGCGCGGCGGGATCATCCTGAGCAACGACGTGGAGCTGGGCGCGAAGATCGACCGGGCCGTCTTTCCCGGCTATCAGGGCGGGCCGCTGGAGCACGTCATCGCCGCGAAGGCGGTCGCGTTCGGCGAGGCGTTGCGGCCCGAGTTCAGGGACTACTGCGCGCAGATCATCAAGAACGCGCAGGCGCTGGCGAGGGCGTTCCAGGACCGGGGCTACCGGGTCGTCTCGGGAGGCACCGACAACCACCTCTTCGTGCTCGACATCCGGCCGCAGGGGCTCAACGGCACCAAG